>JAVXWV010000539.1:0-4253 GCA_032230775.1 Mycobacterium sp.
TTCGCGGCGGCCGCCCAGCGCCAGCAACGCCGCGCCGATGCCTCCTGCGGCGCCAGCGCCCGGCTCGCCGCTGACCGCCCGGCCTGCCGCGGCGTTCAACTCCACCGCCCCGTCGCTCAGCCGCCGCTCCAGCACGCGCACGGCGTCGGGGTCGGCCCCCTTCTGCGGGCCGAACACGGTCGCCGCGCCCATCGGTCCGAGCAGCGGATGCTCGACGTCGGTGGCGGCGATGAGCTCGACACCCGCCAGCAGCTCGCGGGCCGCCTCCAGGCTGGAGCTTGTTCTGCTCCTTGCGTGCGCACCCAGTTCCTCGACCATGCCCCGCACGCCGTCGGTGCATGCGCTGCCGCCGAGCCCGACCACGATCCGCCCGGCGCCCGCCTGCACCGCGGCGGCGATCAGCTGTCCCACTCCCCGGCTGTGAGCAGACAGCGCCGTCTGCACGGTCGGCGGGCCGCCAAGCAGCGCCAGCCCGCAGGCCTGCGCGCACTCGATGTAGGCGGTCGGGGGCGCGGCCGGGTCGAGCACCCACTCCGCGGACACCTCGTCGGACAGCGGGCCGCTCACGCGAAGCGTGCGAACCTCACCGATCCTGCCTGCCAGCACGCCGACGAAGCCGGGTCCACCGTCGGACTGCGGGGCAAGCGTCAACTCGTCGTCGGGGCGGCCGCGGCTCCAGCCGTCCGCGATCGCATGGGCCGCCTCGACCGCGGTGAGGCTGTCGCCGTAACAGTCGGGGGCAATCAACACCTGCACCACGGCAGACTAATCTGGCAGGCGTGAAGCTGCTCGGCCGCAAGAAAGACACCCAAGACGTCGATTCGGCGGCGTCTGAAGAGGACGTGCAGACCAGCGAGGAACGCATTCGCACCACCGCCCCCAAGGGCAAGCCGACCCCGAAACGCAGCGAGGCCAGCCGCAAGCGCGGCCCCGTCGCACCAGCCCCGATGACCACCGCCGAAGCGCGGCGGCGCCGCAAGGAGATCGGCGGGCCGAAGCTGAGCCGCGATGAACGCAAGGCCGAGCGCCTCACCCGCCGCGCCGACATGTCCGACCGCCGGGAAAAGATGATGGCGGGCGAGGACGCCTACCTGCTGCCGCGCGACAAGGGGCCGGTGCGCCGCCTCGTGCGTGACATCGTGGACTCGCGCCGAAACGTGCTCGGGCTGTTCATGCCCTCGGCGCTTGGCCTGATCTTCGTCATGCTGGCGCTGCCGCCCCAGCTGCAGCAAGGGGTCTCGTTCGCAATGCCAGTCCTGTTGCTGATCATGGCGATCGACGGCTTCATCGTCGGCCGCAAGGCCAACCGGCTGGTGGACGAGAAGTTCCCGAATAACACCGAAAGTGGTTGGAAACTGGGCTTATACGCCACCAGCCGCGCCTCACAGCTGCGCCGGATGCGCGCGCCCCGACCGCAGGTCAATCGCGGCGATAAGGTCGCCTGATCACCTGTGCGCACGCTGGTCCTCGGGGGTATCCGGTCGGGCAAGTCACAGTGGGCGGAGCGGGCGATCGCCGAATCCGCCGTCGCCGCGCAGCCGGTTCGCTATCTGGCGACCGGTGGGGCGCCCGACGGTGACCCCGAATGGTCGGCGCGGATCGCCGCGCATCGGGCGCGTCGCCCATCGCACTGGTCGACGGTCGAAACAGTAGATGTGCCAACGCAATTGCGATCTGGGGCAGCCTCCCCGACCTTGGTCGACGACATCGGCGGCTGGCTGACCGCGGTGATGGACCGCCGCGACGCGTGGACCATAGGGTCGCCGGGCTCGATTGCCGCCGACGTCGACGAGCTCATCGACGCCGTTGGCGCGTTTGAATTGCCGCTCGCCCTCGTCAGCCCGGAGGTCGGGCTGACCGTGGTGCCGCCGACAGCGGCAGGCCGTCGGTTCGCCGACGAGCTGGGCGGGCTCAACCAGCGGCTGGCCGGGCTGTGCGACCGAGTGGTTCTTGTGGTGGCCGGCCAGCCGTTGACCGTGAAGGAGCCCAGCCGCGCGGAGTCGCGGCAGTGACGGCCTTCGAATCGATCACTCCGCCCGACCCTGAGGTGGCCGCCGCGGCGAGGGCCCGTCAGGATCGGTTGACCAAGCCGCCCGGATCGCTGGGCAGGCTCGAAGACCTTTCGGTCTGGGTGGCGTCATGCCAGGGGGTGTGCCCGCCACGCCAATTCGGCAGGCCGCGAGTGGTGGTGTTCGCCGGTGACCACGGCGTCACCGCCGCAGGCGTATCGGCGTATCCGGCTGAGATCACCGCGCAGATGGTCGCCAATTTCGACGCAGGCGGCGCGGCGATCAATGTGCTCGCCGAGGCGGCGGGCGCAAGTGTGCGTGTGGTGGACATCGCGGTCGATGCCGCCGAGCCGCTGTCGCCGTCGATCGGCGCGCACAAGGTGCGGCGCGGCAGCGGCAACATCGCCGCCGAAGACGCGCTGAGCGCCGAGGAGGTGGCCGCCGCGATCGAGGCAGGCCGCCGGATCGCCGACGAGGAAGTCGATTCCGGCGCCGACCTGTTGATCGCCGGTGATATGGGAATCGGAAACACCACCCCCGCAACCACTTTGATCGCGGCCCTGACCAACTCCGAGCCTGTTGCCGTCGTTGGAAGGGGCACCGGCATCGACGACGCCGGTTGGGCCCGCAAGACCGCCGCGATCCGGGATGCGCTGTACCGCGCCCGCGCGTTGTCCGCGGACCCGGTTGGGCTGCTGCGGGTTTGCGGCGGAGCGGACTTGGCGGCGATGGCCGGGTTCTGCGCCCAGGCCGCCGTGCGCAGGACGCCGGTGCTTCTCGACGGCGTGGTAGTGACGGCCGCCGCACTGGTGGCCGACCGACTCGCGCCCGGCGCCAGGCAGTGGTGGCAGGCGGGACACCGGTCCACCGAACCGGCCCACACTCTTGCGCTGCGGCAGCTCGAGCTCGAGCCGATCATCGACATGCGGATGCGGCTCGGCGAGGGCACCGGCGCCGCGGTCGCGTTGCCCATCGTGCGCGCCGCAGTCGCCGCGCTCGCGTCGATGGCCACGTTTGGCGAGGCCGGCATCAACACGTGATCCGTTCGGTCACAGGCGCATTCGCGTTCGCGACCGTCCTCCCGGTGCGCGGCTCGGCCAGCGTCGGCCGCGGCGTCATCACCGCATTGCCAGTCGTTGGCGTGGCGCTTGGGGCGTTGGCAGGCGCGGTGGTGTTGGCGTCGTCGTGGGCCTTCGGCGCTGGCAGTCCGCTTGGCGGTGCGCTCGCTGTTGCTGTCCTGCTGATCGCAACTCGCGGCCTGCACATCGACGGGTTGTCCGACACCGCCGACGCGCTGGGCTGTTACGGGCCGCCGGAGCGGGCGCTACAGGTGATGCGCGACGGTTCGGCAGGCCCCTTCGGTGTTGCCGCGGCGGTGGTGGCGATCCTGCTGCAGGCGCTGGCGTTCACGGAACTGGACGTCGTCGCGGTCATCGTTGCCGTGACGGCGGGCCGGGTCGCCGCGGTGGCGGCATGCCTGCACTCGCTGCCCGCTGCGCAGGGCAGCTCGCTGGGTGGGCGCGCCGCGGGCACCCAACCGGCCTTCGTGGTGCTGGTGTGGGTCATCGCGGTTGCGGCGCTGGCGGTGGCTGCCGATTCGCGACCGTGGCAGGGCCCGCTGGCCGTTCTCGTCGCGCTCGCATGCGCCGCCGCGCTGGTCGCGCACTGTTTCCGGCGGTTCGGCGGGATCACCGGCGACGTGCTTGGCGCGGCGATCGAGGTGACGACGACGGTGGCCGCCGTCGCGCTCGCGATCCGCTAGGACAGGCGGGCCATCCAGCCATGCGTGTCGGCGAATGTGCCGCGTTGGATACCCGTCAGGGTGTCCCGCAGGGCCATCGTGATCTCGCCGGGTCCGCCGTCGGCAATGGTGAACTCGCCAGCCGACTCACCACTGCCGTACTTGACCCGGGCAACCGGGGTGATGACCGCCGCGGTGCCGCACGCGAACACCTCGGTGATCTCGCCTGCCGCCGCCTTCTTCTGCCATTCGTCGACGTCGATCTTGCGTTCCTCGACCGCGAATCCTGCGTCAGTTGCCAACTGCAACAACGAATCCCGGGTAATGCCGGGTAGCAGCGAGCCAGACAACTCGGGGGTGACCAGCCGTGCTGTGCCGCCGCTGCCGAACACGAAGAACAGGTTCATCCCGCCCATCTCTTCGACGTAGCGGCGTTCGATGGCGTCCAGCCACACCACCTGATCGCACCCGTTCTCGGCGGCCTCGGCCTGCGCCAGCAGCGA
>JAVXWV010000563.1:0-2902 GCA_032230775.1 Mycobacterium sp.
ACAGGGTCCTGGGCCTCCTTCATCTGACCCAGTGGCTGGCGCATCAGGGCGAGATCGGCGCATGCCGAGCTGCCGCTACCACCGCAATCGAGGTGAGCAAAGACATCGGTGGGGCCGTACCGGGCGTCGGGTATCTCGGCTTGGCGGTAGCGGCGCTGGCGGCAGGCGATGGCCCCGCTGCTGCAGCCGCGAATGCTGCGGCCTGGCGGGATTCCGGTATGCAGCCAGAAGCGTCCGCGATCCAATTGTGGCGCCGAGCCGAGACTGCGCTGACTCAGGGTGATACCGCCGAAGCGCGACGTTGCGCTGACGATGCGGTTTCCGGAACGGCGGGATGGCACCAGATGGTGGCACTCGCGACCCGCGCCCGTATCGCCATCGCGCAGCAGCTGCCCGAGCTAGCCGAACGCGATGTACACGACGCGCTCAGGGTTGCCGCCGAGGTTCAGGCGGTGCTGGGCGTTCCCGAGGTGCTCGAATGCCTCGCCCGGCTCACCGGTGACCACAGTGAGACGGCCCGTCTATGCGGTGCCGCAGACGCTATCCGGCAACGGATGGGCGCGGTGCGCTTCAAGATCCACGGCGCCGACGTCGAGAACACCACAGCTGCTGCGCGTATGGAATTGGGAGACAACGACTTCGACGCTGCTTGGGCTGAGGGAGCGGCGTTGTCCACAGCCGAGGTGATCGCGTACGCCCAGCGCGGGCGCGGTGAACGCAAACGGCCGAGCAGCGGATGGGCGTCGCTGACTCCGGCCGAACTCGATGTCGTCCGACTCGTTAGCGAGGGCCTCGGCAACAAGGACATCGCGTCGAGGCTGTTCATCTCACCGCGGACGGTGCAGGCCCACCTGACTCACGTCTACACCAAACTCGGGCTCGGGTCACGCGTCCAACTTGCACAAGAAGCCGCCCGGCACTAGGTGCGGGACGGGACTGATTCCCGGAGGGCTCTGGTGCTCACGGCGATTGAGGTGGCAGCGGTGTGATCGGATCACAGAATCACACGGTGATGACGGGCCACCCGGCAGGCGGAGTGGCTGCCGGACTTGTTGGGCCCGTCGACCTCATCTTGGCGACTAGCGTCTCGCGACCTACACCGACCTCGATCTGGAAGGTCGACAACCGGCGGGTCTCAATATAGTTGGCGGATGGTTGGCGGCCGACCGAGAACATATGTGAGACAGACGAGCAGCGATATGTCGCGAGGCGGTCGGGGCCGCACACGCGATGACCAAAGCGGCGGCCCGTGCTGATCGGTGTGGCGGCAGCATTGCTGGCGTGCATCGGCTATGGGGTTGCCTCGGTCCTGCAGGCCTACGGCGCCCGAGGTTCCAGCGCTGCCGCATCGAGCCGGGGGGAGGGCATACCAGTCACCGCGACCGGCGGCCCAACGCTTCGATCGACCATTAGCGCGGCACTGACTCCAGCCTTCATTGCCGGGATGTCCCTCGATGTTATTGGCTTCGCGGGCAGCATCGTCTCGGCTCGGTTGATTCCGCTATTTCTCTCGCAGACGATCATCAGCGCGAACCTCGTCGTTACTGCCGTGCTCGGCGTCGCGGTGCTCGGTGTGCGCCTGCACGGCCGCGACTGGGTAGCCATCGGCACGGTTGTTGTGTCGCTATGCGTGTTGGGACTCACTGCCGGTCAGCGCGGTGCAGGCACCTCGAACCCCGGCGTGCACTGGGCGCTGTTGTCGCTATCGGTGGTGATCCTGGCCGGCGGGGTCGGTCTCATTCGCTTGCTTGGCGCTCGCGCCGCCGTCGCGGCCGGGCTGATCGCTGGCGTCTTGTACGGGGCGATGGCGGTCGCTGTGCGGGTGGTCGACGGTGTAGATCCGCTTCGGCTGGATATCCTGCTGGCCGACCCGGCGTCCTGGACGATCGCTGTCGCTGGGTTAGGCGGCTTCTACCTGTTTACTGTTGCGCTGCAACTCGGTTCGGTAAACGGTGCCGCTGCTGCTCTGGTCGTCGGCGAGACGGTGGTGCCGGGTATCGCCGGGGTGGTGCTGCTTGGTGACACCGCTCAACGCGGGTTCGGCTGGCTGGTGGCGGTGGCGTTCCTCGGCGCGGTCGCAGGTGCGGTGGCCGTCGCCATCATGGGGGCTGCCCACCATGCGCGCGCGGAGGAACCGAGAAACTAGTATTACCAAGAGCGCTGCTCGCAACAATGCCGATCGATGGTTGTCTTACCCTGTGCGGCGACGGATTTGATCGACCGACCTCTCAGCACCGACCTAGCCTTTCCTGCCGATTCCCGTGAGGCAAATCCGTTCTCGGCTGTCCCCGCCCGGGCGCGTACCGGGCCGTCCAGGACGTGGCATAATGATGGCATGAATCGCACACGACTGAGTACGACGGTGGATGCGACCCTTCTTGCCGACGCGCGCAAGGTGCGCTCGGGGATTTCTGACGCCGCCCTCATTGATGCGGCTCTCACCGCACTGCTGCATCGTCATCGTTCCGCCGAGGTAGATGCGAGCTATGCCGCCTACGACCAGCATCCCGTCGACGAGCACGACGAATGGGGAGATTTGGCGTCGTGGCGAGCCGCAGCGGCGTCGTCGTGAATTCGTTGCCAGGCCGTGGTGAGCTGTGGTGGTGTGAGACGGCCGCGATCGGCCGGCGCCCGGTGGTGGTCTTGTCTCGTGATGTGGTGATCCCACGGCTCCGACGAGCCCTCGTGGCACCATGCACGACAACGATTCGAGGGCTCGCCAGCGAGGTCATTCTCGAACCAGGTGAAGACCCCGTCCCCCGGCGCTCGGCGGTCAACCTGGACTCAGTGGAGAGCGTTTCGGTCTCAATACTCGTCGATCGACTCGGCCGGTTGGCCGATACCCGGATGCGGGAAATATGCAGAGCTCTTGAGGTAGCAGTCGACTGCTCCGGCTAATACC
>JAVXWV010000837.1:0-7076 GCA_032230775.1 Mycobacterium sp.
CTCGAGGTGTTGGCGACCGGCGATTTTCAGGGCACCCCGGTGATGAACTACAACGACCTCGACGTGCCGTTCACCCGTATCCACGAATTCCGGCACTTCCACCCTGAGCGGACGTACCCGGCGGATAAGACGGTGATCATGCGGGAATTCTCGCGGTTCGCCGAGAACGACGATGAGCCCTACTATCCGATCAACACCGAAGCCGACCGTGAAGTCCTGGCTGCCTATCGGGAACGGGCCAAGGCGGAAACGGCATCGGCGAACGTGCTGTTCGGCGGACGCCTTGGCACCTACCAGTACCTCGATATGCACATGGCCATCGCCAGTGCACTGAATATGTACGACAACACACTCGCGCCGCACCTTCGTGACGGCGCACCGCTGACGGAAAGCAGTACAGAATGAGTGACATTCCGTCCGGTGCGCTGGACGCCGGGGAATCCAAGGCGGTCAGTCTTCTCGCCCGTATCATTTTGCCGCGCCCGGGTGAGCCGCTCGACGTCCGCAAGCTCTATATAGAGGAATCGGAAACCAACGCCAGGCGCGCGCACCCGCCGACGCGCACCACGCTGGAGATCGGCGCGGAGTCCGAGGTGTCGTTCGCGACGTACTTCAACGCCTTCCCCGCCAGCTATTGGCGTCGCTGGTCGACGGTCAAATCGGTGGTGTTGCGCGTCGAGCTGACCGGCAGCGCCCGAGTCGACGTCTACCGGTCCAAGGCCACCGGCGCCAGGATTACCGTTGGCGGGGCAGCCGTTTCCAGTGGAGACTCGAACGAGCCCGCCAATATCGAATTCGAGATCAGTCTCGATGCGTTCGAGGACGGCGGCTGGATTTGGTTCGACATCACCACCGAATCCAAGACCACGGTGCACAGCGCAGGTTGGTACGCGCCGATGCCCGCGCCGGGCCGGGCCAAAGTCGCGGTCGGCATTCCGACCTTCAACCGGCCAGCCGACTGTGTCAACGCACTGGCCGCGCTGACCTCGGATCCGTTGGTGGATGCGGCCATTGGCGCGGTGATCGTGTCCGACCAGGGCGCCAAGAAGGCTGTTGATCACCCGGGCTTCGCCGCGGCCGCGGCTCCGCTGGGGAACCGGCTGTCGATCCACAACCAGCCGAACCTCGGAGGTTCCGGCGGCTACAGCCGGGTGATGTACGAGGCGCTGAAAAACACCGACTGCGAACAGATCCTGTTCATGGACGACGATATCCGCATCGAGCCCGATTCGGTGCTACGAGCGCTGGCGATGAACCGATTCGCTAAGGTGCCGACGCTCGTCGGCGGTCAGATGCTCAACCTGCAGGAGCCGTCGCACCTGCACGTGATGGGCGAGATCGTGAACCGCGGAAACTTCATGTGGACCAATGCCTCCCACGCGGAGTACGACCACGACTTCGCCGAGGATTCCCTGGCCAAAACCAAGGACCTGCATCGCCGTATCGACGTCGACTACAACGGCTGGTGGATGTGCATGATCCCGCGGCAGGTGGCCGAGGAACTCGGTCAGCCGCTGCCACTGTTCATCAAGTGGGACGACGCCGATTACGGCCTGCGTGCGGCCGAACACGGATACCGCACCGTCACCCTGCCTGGGGTCGCCATCTGGCACATGTCATGGAGCGACAAGGACGATGCCATCGACTGGCAGGCGTACTTCCACCTGCGCAACCGGTTGGTGGTGGCGGCCATGCACTGGGACGGCGACGTGCGTGGTCTGCTGCGCAGCACGCTGAAGGCCACGCTGAAACACCTGCTGTGCCTGGAGTATTCGACGGTCGCGATCCAGAACAGGGCCATCGATGACTTCCTCGCGGGGCCCGAGCACATCTTCGCGATCCTGGAGACGGCCCTTCCGGAGGTACATCGGATCCGGCGCGACTATCCAGACGCCGTGGTGTTGCCCTCAGCGACTGAGTTGCCTCCTCCCTCGGGGTTGGTCGGGGCGGTCGGCGAGCCAAAGACCCCTCCCGGCAAGGCGATCCGGTTGGTCCGCGGAATCCTGCACAACTTGACCCGGGCAGACACCGCGCATCACGAGCGGCCCCAGCTGAATGTGGCGACGCAGGACTCGCGATGGTTCCTGCTGTGCAACGTGGACGGCGTTACCGTCACCACCGCCGACGGTCGCGGCGTGGTGTACCGGCAGCGCGATCGGACGAAAATGTTTGCACTGCTGCGGGCTTCGCTTCGTCGCCAGCTGCGGCTGGCCCACAAGTTCAATCGGATGCGCAACGTCTACCGCGAGGCGCTGCCTGTGCTGTCCAGCATGCAGAAGTGGGAAACGGTGCTCCTGGAATCGTCGCCCGGCAATGGCTGAGACCCCACGGGGCGAGGAGGCGGCACTCGTGGCAGTGCAGTCGGCGCTGGCCGACCGGCCCGGCGTGCTCGCCGTCGCGCGCGGTCTTTCGCATTTCGGTGAACACAGCATCGGCTGGGTAGCGGTGGCAGCGTTGGGCGCTGTGCTGCAGCCTCGACGCCGCGGCGCATGGGTTGCCGCAGGCGTTGGAGCGTTCCTCGCCCATGCCACCGCGGTGGTGATCAAGCGGGTGGTCAAGCGCGAACGCCCGAATCACCCTGCGATCGCCGTCAACGTCGGAACGCCGAGCCGATTGAGCTTCCCGTCCGCGCACGCCACGTCGACCACCGCGGCGTCGATGCTGATGGCTCGCACCACTGGTCTGCCCCTGCCTGTGATCCTCGTACCGCCGATGGCGTTGTCCCGTTTGGTGCTTGGCGTGCACTACCCCAGCGACGTGCTCACCGGCGTCGCGGTCGGGGCGGTCGTCGCGAAGACAGTCGGAGCCGTCGCGGATCGGGTTGGAGGAGACGGATGAGCATCTCGAGTGAAAGCAGTGCAGAGAGCGCAACACAGATGAGTGAACAGCCGGCACCGGTCAAGGGTCCACCCAAGAACGTCGTCAGCGGCGTCATCAAGGCGATGCGGCCGCGGCAGTGGGTAAAGAACGTCCTGGTGCTCGCCGCACCGGTGGCCGCCCTCGGCAGTGACGTCCGATACGACTACCGCGAGGTTGCGGTCAAGGTCGCGATCGCGTTCCTGGCGTTCTCCCTAGCCGCATCGGCGGTGTATCTGGTCAACGATGCCCGCGACGTCGAGGCGGACCGCCAGCACCCGACAAAGCGGTTCCGGCCGATCGCGGCCGGGGTATTGCCGGAGTGGCTGGCCTATTGCGTGGCGGCAGTGTTGGGTGTTGCATCGGTGGCCATCTCGTTTGTGGCCACGCCGAACCTCGCGGTGGTCATCGGGGTCTACATCGCTATGCAGTTGGCCTACTGCTTCGGGCTGAAACACGAGGCGGTTCTTGATATCTGCATTGTGACTTCGGCCTATCTGTTGAGGGCGATCGCCGGTGGAGTCGCGGCGAGCATCCCGCTGTCGCAGTGGTTCCTGTTGGTGATGGCATTCGCGTCGTTGTTCATGGTGGCCGGCAAGCGGTACGCCGAGCTGCAGCTGTCCGAACGGACTGGCGCGAAGATCCGCAAGTCGCTCGAGAGCTACACGGGCACATATCTGCGTTTCGTCTGGACTCTGTCGGCAACCGCCATGGTCGTCTGCTACTCGCTGTGGGCATTCGAGCGCGACGGCGCCAACGCATCGTGGTACGCGATCACGATCGTCCCGATCACAATCGCGATGCTGCGGTACGCCGTCGACGTCGACGGCGGGCTGGCGGGCGAGCCCGAGGAGATCGCGTTGAAGGACCGCGTGCTGCAGCTGTTGTTCCTGGCTTGGATTGGAACCATCGGTGCCGCCGTCTTCCTCAGTTGACCGGGTAGGCGCGACGATGGGACGTCGGCTGGCTCGCTGGCCGGCGTTCCCCTACGACATGACCGCTCGGGTCAGCCTCTGGGTCGGCGTGGTAGTGGTCGTGGCGCTGTTCGGCTGGGGCGCTTGGGAGCGACGCTGGATCGCCGACGACGGGCTGATCGTGCTGCGCACGGTGCGAAATCTGTTGGCAGGCAACGGTCCCGTCTTCAACACCGGCGAACGCGTCGAGGCCAACACGTCGACGATCTGGACCTATCTGATCTATCTCGGCGCCTGGATCGGCGGCCCGGTCCGGCTGGAGTACGTGGCGCTCGTGGTGGCCTTGGTACTCAGCGTCGCCGGAGTGGCCATGGTGATGCTTGGCGCAGGCCGGCTATATGCGCCTGGCCTTCGCGGCCGCAAGGCGTTGCTGCTACCCGCGGGGGTCCTCGTCTACATCGCGGTGCCCCCCGCGCGTGACTTCGCCACCTCTGGCCTCGAAAACGGTTTGGTGCTGGCCTATTTGGGTCTGCTGTGGTGGATGATGGTGTGCTGGTCGCAGGCGTTGCGCGCCCATCCCGCCCCGCAGCACCCGCCGATGCCGCGCAGGGCCGCGCCGCCGACGGTGCGCAGGGCGCCCCTGCCTGCTGCGCCGCCGCCGACCACCAACGTCGTCGGCCGATTCTTCGATGCGGCACTGGCTTTCGTCGCAGGCTTGAGTGTGCTGGTGCGTCCCGAGCTGGCGCTGGTCGGCGGGCTCGCGCTGATCATGATGTTGGTCGCAGCCCGTACCTGGCGCCGGCGCACGCTGATCATCGTCGCAGGTGGTCTGCTACCGGTCGGCTACGAGATCTTCCGGATGGGCTACTACGGCCTGCTGTACCCGGGCACCGCGCTCGCCAAAGATGCGACGGGATCCAAATGGGCCCAAGGCTTTGTCTATCTGGCCAACTTCAACCAGCCGTATCTGCTCTGGGCGCCCGCGATCCTGCTCATCGGCCTCGGCGCCGTGGCGTTGGTCACCCGTGGGCGGCCGTGGTGGAGCCGCCGCGCAACCCCACCCGGTTATGGTTGGCTCGCCCGCAGAATTCAAAGTCCTTCCGCCGTAGTGATTTTCATCGTCGTCAGCGGGCTCATTCAGGCGATCTACTGGATTCGCCAGGGCGGCGACTTCATGCACGGCCGGGTGCTGCTTGCGCCGGTGTTCCTTCTGCTTGCGCCGGTGGCTGTGATCCCGATGGTGTTGCCCGACGGGGTCCAAATGCCCCGTGGCGCAGGCTATCTGTTCGCTGGTGCGACGGGCGTGCTGTGGCTGTCGGTGGCGATTTGGTCACTGTGGGCGGCCAATTCGCCAGGCATGGGGTCTGACGCCACGCGCGTCACCTACACCGGAATCGTGGACGAGCGCCGGTTCTACTCGCAGGCCACGGGCAACGCGCACCCGCTGACCGCCGCCGACTATCTTGACTATCCCCGCATGCGGGCAGTGCTCGTCGCGCTGAACAACACGCCGGAGGGTGCGCTGCTATTGCCGTCCGGCAACTATGACCAATGGGACGTGGTGCCCGCCGTGCCGCCGCCGCCTGATCTGCCCCCCGACGTGCGGAAGGACTACAAGGGTCCGCACACAGTGTTTTTCACCAACCTCGGCATGCTGGGCATGAACGTCGGGTTGGACGTGCGGGTGATCGATCAGATCGGGCTGGCAAACCCACTGGCGGGGCACACGAGTCGGCTGGTCGACGGCCGTATCGGGCACGACAAGAACCTGTTTCCGGATTGGGCGGTAGCCGAGGGCCCGTTCCTGAAGATCCCGCCGTTCATTCCCGCCTACCTGGATCAGGACTGGGTGGCGCAGGCCGAGGTCGCCTTGAAATGTCCCGCCACCGAGGCCATGCTGTCATCGGTCCGCGGGCCGATGGGTTTGCGGCGATTCATGTCAAACCTGGTGCATGCACCCGAGTTCACCAGCTATCGAATCGACCGGGTTCCGCTCCAAGAGCTCGTGCGCTGCGGTCTCGAGGCACCCGCGCCGTCGGCGCCCCCTTACACCGGCATGCAGGCGACGGGGCCCTGACCGTGGACGCCGTGTTAGCTGCCGAGGGCGCCTCGGGAGAGATTGGTAACGCCGCGGCCCTGTCGGCGCGATAGCCCTTCCGGATCGCCACCGTCAACGGTGACGAAGCGACCAGGCACGATACGCGCTGAATAGAGGGATCACAGCGATATGTGGTTGACTGCTCGGGCACGGCGCCTTGTGTCTGCCGTGCGGCATACAACAGATGGGATAGGTAGAAGCATGACTATCGTTGGGAAGATGCGCGGCGCCTGGGCGCGCCGGCTCACGGTTGCGGCCATGCTGGCCGCCGTGTTGCCCGCCCTGGTTGGCGTCGTCGGAGGCTCGGCGACTGCAGGGGCTTTCTCTCGTCCGGGTCTGCCGGTCGAGTACCTCATGGTCCCGTCCGCGGGCATGGGCCATGACATCAAGATTCAGTTCCAGAGCGGTGGTGCCAACGCGCCGGGCGTCTATCTGCTCGACGGTCTGCGCGCGCAGGACGACTTCAACGGCTGGGACATCAACACCGCCGCGTTCGAGTGGTACCTCGACTCCGGTCTTGCTGTGATCATGCCGGTCGGTGGTCAGTCCAGCTTCTACAGCGACTGGTACAAGCCGGCCTGCGGCAAGGCGGGCTGCACGACGTACAAGTGGGAGACGTTCATGACGAGCGAGCTGCCTGCTTACCTGGCGGCCAACAAGGGCGTGGACCCGAACCGCAACGCCGCGGTGGGCCTGTCGATGGCCGGCTCTGCCTCGATGATCTTCGCGATTTATCACCCCAACCAGTTCCAGTACGCGGGCTCGCTGTCGGGCTTCCTGAACCTGTCCGAGGGTTGGTGGCCGATGCTGGTCGGCATGTCGATGGGCGATGCCGGCGGCTACAAGGCCGACGACATGTGGGGCTCGACGGGGGACGCGAACAGCCAGTGGAAGCGCAACGACCCGATGGTGCAGATGTCGACGCTGGTCGCCAACAACACCCGCCTCTGGGTGTACTGCGGTGACGGCAAGCCGTCGGAGCTGGACGCAGGCATGAGCTCGGGCAACTTGTTCAACGCGAAGTTCCTCGAGGGCTTCACACTGCGCACGAACAAGACGTTCCAGGAGAACTACATTGCCGCAGGCGGCAAGAACGCCGTGTTCAACTTCCCGTCCGGTGGCACCCACCAGTGGAATTACTGGGGTTCGCAGTTGCAGCAGATGAAGCCGGACATCCAGCGGGTGCTCGGCGCGACGCCGCAACCGTC
>JAVXWV010000616.1:0-2675 GCA_032230775.1 Mycobacterium sp.
GATCTGATCCTGGGTGCGCTACCCGGCAACACCGACGCCATCCGCCTCTACGAGCGGCGCGGCTACCATCCGACGTGGCTTTACCTGTCGCGGTTTGAGGGAAGATAGTGGCAGGACCTCAGGAGGGGGCACTTCACATGAGTGAGATAAAATTTCTGGAACTGCACGGCGATCGCGTCGCGTACCAGGATGTCGGCAGCGGCCCCGAAGCGTTGCTGCTCATCCATGGAATGGCCGGGAGTTCCGAGACGTGGCGGGCGGTGATCCCACAGCTTTCGCGGAAATATCGCGTCGTCGCGCCCGACCTGCTGGGACACGGTCAATCCGCCAAGCCCCGCGGCGACTATTCACTCGGCGCGTTCGCGGTCTGGCTGCGCGACCTGCTCGACGAGCTCGGGATCTCGACTGCAACGATCATCGGTCAATCGCTCGGTGGCGGCGTCGCCATGCAGTTCGTCTACCAGCATCCGGACTACTGCCAGAGGCTGATCCTGATCAGCAGCGGCGGGCTGGGCCCCGACGTCGGCTGGACGCTGCGCCTGCTGTCGGCCCCTGGCGCCGAGCTGATCCTGCCGGTCATTGCGCCGCGACCGGTTCTGACAGCCGGCAACAAGCTGCGCTCGTGGTTCGGAGCGGCAGGGATTCGGTCACCCCGGGGTGCGGAGATGTGGAGCGCTTACTCATCGCTGTCCGATGCGGAGACGCGCCAGGCGTTTTTACGGACGCTACGATCGGTGGTCGACCACCGGGGGCAGGCCGTCAGCGCCCTGAATCGGCTGCATATGGCGGGCGAACTGCCCACCCTGGTGATATGGGGCGACCAGGACCGGATCATCCCGGTCGAACACGGCTACGCCGTGCACGAAGCGCGGCCAGGGAGCCGGCTTGAGGTACTCGAAGACGTCGGCCACTTCCCGCACGTTGAACGGCCCAGCGACGTCGTCGACCTCATCGACGACTTCATAAGCACCACGTCTCACCCCACAGACGCGGTCGATACAGACGCGGTCGATCGGCCCCACAGCAGCCTATAGCCGCCGTAAAGCAACGCTGCCACAAGCAAGTTCACGAAATACGCCACGTCGGCGCCGTGCCATGCCCGCGCGACCGGGCCCTCGATCAATGACGTGTTCATGAACGGGATCGCCGCGGCGTATGCGAGCACGAACACGATCACCGCGGCTGCGGCGTTGCGGCGGTCGGTCGGTTCCTCGGCGGGGTTGATGCTCGCCCTGCCGCGGATGCGCAGCAGCCAGTCGATGACCACGATCGCGACGAACGCCGGGATCCAGTAGCTGACCAGCAACAGCACATCCTGGAAGCGGGTCGCGGTGTTGGCGGCGTGCAGCCACAGGATCAACGCGAACGCGAGCACCGTCACGATCACGGCCGACACCGGCCTGCGCACCCGCACCCCGATGGTCTGCAGCGCCAGTGAGCCGCTGTAGTCGTTCATCACACCCGAACCGATCGACGCCAGCGCAATGACGACCAGCGCCAGCCCGCCGAGGAGCCCTCCGCCCATCACCGAGCTGACTCCCTCGGCGGTCTGCTCAGACAACAGCGTGCCCGAGGCGATGCCGATGCCCTGAACGAAGATGTACGCCAACACGATTCCGGAGAACGTGAACCCGAACACCCGCGCCCTCGACGAGTCGGCAGGCAGGTATCGGCTGAAGTCAGCGGCGTAGCTGGCCCACGACACAGCGAGGCTGAACGCGATGGTCACCTCGAGCACGAACGCGCCGACAAGGTCAGCGCCGGTCGCGCTCGCCGGTGTGACGACCTCATGTCCCGCAACAAGTTTCACCGCAAACACGACGAAGGTCGTGAACAGCACCACGGTCAGGACCGCCTGCAGCCGGTGGATCAACTCGTAGCCGAAGAAGCCGACCGCGCCCTGCACACCGAGCACGATCAACACTGCAACCCAGAACGGAACGCCCACGAGCACTGCGAGGGCTTCGCCGCCGAACAATCCGACCAGGGCGTCCCAGGCGATCGACGACAACCACTGCAGCGCGGCGGGCAGCACCACCCCGCCGCCGAACGCCATCCGCGAATTCGGCAGCTGACCGGTGCCCGTACGGGGTCCCCATGTCGACAGGTATCCGACCACCAGCGAGCCCAGCACCGTGCCGATCACCATCGCCAGGAGCCCCAACCAGAAACCAAGGCCGAGCACGATCGCCAATGTGCCGGTGAACACCCCGGTCATGTTCACCTGCGGGGCGAACCACACCGTGAACAGTCGCCCCGGCGTCCCGTACCGCTGATCTTCGGCTATGGGCGCGATGCCGTGTGTCTCGACGGACAGATCCCCGGCGCCTGCGGGTTGGTGACCGCTGAAGGTCGGTTCGGTCAGTGCACTCGAAGACGCCCCTTGTGTCATCCGTCCATTCGATCATGAGTGTTGGCAGGATTGGCGGGTGACCATCACCCACACGAGCGACGGCCGGCCACGGGCGCGCGGGCTAGGCATCGCCCTGCCCGGTGAGCCGGGACCACTCATCGCGATTACCGACATCGACGGCGTCGAGGTCGGCGTCACGACATTGATCGAAGGCGACGCGGTCCGTACCGGCGTTACCGCGATCCTTCCGCGGGGCCGCCAAGGGGTCGGACAGCCGTGCGCGGCAGGCTGGTATTCGCTCAACGGCAACGGGGAGATGACA
>JAVXWV010000638.1:0-7694 GCA_032230775.1 Mycobacterium sp.
CAGATCGTGGAAAGCCGGACCGTCGACGGTGATAGCCCGAACACCACCGTCGTATCCGGCCACCTTGACTGCCACCGCGACGACGTCGGCCACACCCGGCGCCGATCGCCCGCTCAGCGGCGCGGTCCACGGGTCGGCGCCAAGGTCGACCGACAGCCGCGAACGCTGATCGTCATCTAAGTTGGTCAGAAGGGCCAGCACTTCGTCGGCGTCGACGACGTACTCCGCACCCGCGTCGAGCACGACGGGGACAAGGTCGAGGAACACACCCTCGAGCAGACGGTCGAGGTCCGCTGCGGCCACGCCGTCGGGTTCGCCGATCCGCAGCACCAGCGCGCTGACGCCTTCGGTCAGCGCAAGCAGCACGGCACCGTTGCCCTCGACGACTGCGGCAGACCCCGTGGAGGGAAAGGCCTCGGCCACCTTCCATCCCGACTTGACGTCGCGCAATCCGTCGCCGCCTCGCACGAAGGGCCACTGCCCGGGCAGCGACGGCTCGGGCAGCGCATCCAAGGAGGTGTACAGCGGGCGGATCGGGAAACCTTCGTAGGTGGGCGAATCCAGCAACCGCTCCGGCTCGGCGGGCAGATCCGCCGGGTCACGCCGGGTGCTCTTGGTCAGCACACCGGCTACCGCCGACCGCCACCTCGCGATATCGGAATCCTCGGAATCCCTGGCACCGGGTTTCTGCACGTCCTCAGGCTAAATGATGGCCATCACAGCAGCGCCCGCCGGTCGGCCGACTCACAAGGCCGCTGGCGAGGTGTTGTCACGCAGCGGCCCGTAGTCTTGGTAGGCGTGAAACCCGTCGTCAGCACCCTGCGCACACTGTGTGCTGCGGTGACTGCGACGGCGTCTTCTGTCCCGCCCCGCCGCTTCATCGCCATGCTGACTGCGATTGTGATCCTCGTCGCAGTTGCCCTACTGATTCCGTTGCCCACCGCACTGCAGCTGCGTGACTGGGCCACTTCGGCCGGTCCGTGGTTTCCGCTGGCGTTCTTGGCCGCGCACATCGTGGTGACGGTGTTTCCGTTTCCCCGGACCGCGTTCACGCTGGCAGCGGGCCTGCTCTTCGGCCCCTACCTCGGTATTCCACTGGCGGTGGTGGCCAGCACCGCCAGTGCCGTCATCGCCCTCCTGCTGGTGCGCGCCGCGGGCTGGCAGCTGAGCCGGTTGGTCCGGCACCCCCGGGTGGATTCACTGGACGCTCGGCTGCGCGATCGCGGCTGGCCCGCGGTGATGTCGATGCGGATGATCCCCGCTGTGCCATTCTCGGTGGCCAACTACGCCTCAGGCGCGTCGGCGGTCGGGCTGCTGCCCTACACGCTGGCCACGTTTGTCGGTTTGATGCCGGGCACCGCCGCCGTCGTCATCCTCGGCGACGCGCTCACCGGCCACGTCAGCCCGATGCTGTTTCTGGTCTCGCTGTGCACCGGGAGCCTCGGCGTCGCGGGCTTGATCTACGAGATCCGCACCCATCGGCGCCATCACCGCGAGCGCCTCGCCGACTCGGCCGCCGCCACCGAGCCTGCGATCACCGGCTGAGCGCTCGACTAACCGCCGTGCCGTCCCGGCGTCTGCGGCGGACCATCCTGCCGCTGCTGTGACAGCGGCGGATACTGCATCGTCGGCATCGTGTCCTCCGGCACTGGCGGCAGGGCACTGATGCCCGATGAGCCACGCGCGTCCGCCTCGGCCTTGGCGACAGCCTGAGCGATCGCGGGATCCGTCTGCGTGGTGAACCACTCGGCGACCTCGTCGGAGTCGTCCTCGGGCTTGGGCAGATCCTCCTCCACCGGCGACGGTGTGTACCGGAAGACACCGTCCGAACCGGGTGCGCCCAACATCCTGGTGAAGCCCTCCAGGGCCGATCCGAAGTCGCTGGGCACCAGCCAGACCTTGTTCGCCTCGCCCTTGGCCATCTGAGGAAGCGTCTGCAGGTACTGGTAGGCCAACATCTCGGGGGTCGGCCTTCCCCTCTTGATCGCGGCGAAGGTCTTCTCGATGGCCTTGGCCTGACCCTGTGCCTGCAGGTAGGACGCCGCGCGTTCACCCTGGGCGCGCAGCATGCGCGACTGCCGGTCGGCCTCGGCGGCCAGGATCGCCGCCTGCTTGGCACCCTCGGCGGACAGAATCTGGGCCTGCTTCTGACCCTCAGCCTGCTTGATCGCCGCCTCGCGGCTGCCCTCGGCGGTCAGGATCATCGCGCGCTTCTCGCGGTCGGCGCGCATCTGCTTTTCCATCGAATCCTGGATCGACGGCGGCGGGTCGATGCTGCGCAGCTCCACCCGCGCGACGCGAAGACCCCAGCGTCCCGTTGCTTCGTCGAGAACCCCGCGCAGCTGCCCATTGATCTGATCGCGCGACGTCAGCGTCTGCTCCAGCGTCATACCACCGACGACATTGCGCAGCGTGGTGGTGGTCAGCTGCTCGACGCCGACGATGTAGTTGCTGATCTGGTACACCGCCGCTTGCGGGTTGGTCACCTGGAAGTAGACGACGGTGTCGATGTTGACCGTCAGGTTGTCCTCGGTGATCACCGGCTGCGGCGGGAATGACACCACGCGCTCGCGCAGGTCCACTCGCGCCCGGATCCTGTCGACGAACGGCAGCAGCAGCGTCAGCTGACCCGACACGGTCTTGCTGTACCGGCCCAGCCTTTCGATCACCGCGGCCTCGGCCTGCGGGATCAGCGCGATCGACTTGGCGACGATGATGGCGGCGAACACCACCAGCACGCCAACCAGCACCAGGCCGGCGACAGCACCACCCATGACGGTTCCTTCCCTCGTTTGCCCAGACTTCTCTAGACGACCTTTTGGACGACGGCGGTGGCGCCCTCGATGTGCACGACGGTGACGTGGTCGCCCGGTTCGTAGACATCGTCGTCGTTGGCCGGCCGCGCCGTCCAGATTTCGCCGTCGAGTTTCACTTGGCCTTCATGGCGCGCCACCCGATCGAGCACCAGCGCGCTCTTGCCCTCCAGCGCTATTGCCGGTACAGGCATGACCTCTCCCGACGTGAAATGCCGTCGCAGCACCGGCCGCACCACCGCCAACATCAGGATCGAGACCACGAGGAAGACCGCCCCCTGAACCCACAGGTCGTCGAAGACCAGACTCGATCCGGCCGCGGCAAGTGCCCCGCCGCCGAGCATCAGTAGGAACAGGTCGCCGGTCAACGCTTCGGCCCCTGCGAGGGCCAGTGCGGCGATTAGCCAGATCAGCGCGACGGGCATGCGGCCAGCCTATCGCGAAGCCGACCCTCGCAGCGGGTAACTACTACACTGCGAGCATCATGTGGTGCCCCAGTGTCTCTCTATCGGTATGGGCCAACGCCTGGCTCGCCGGTGCCGCCGCGCCCGACGACGTCCTCGATGCGCTATCACAATGGGCGCCAAGGCATTCCGTAACCGCCTATGACTCGGTGGCGGCGGGCCACACCGGGTTGCCGTGGCCGGACCTGAACGACGCAGGCGCGGTCTCGATGTTGCAGACCATGCGCACCGCGGCCGGTTCTGGGCCATCGGCACCGGTCATCGACGTTGTGCTTCCCATCCCCGGCGACGTGCGCGGGCTGCCGGCGGGCACCCAATTTCAGCGCGACGCGATCACCGCGGGTGAGGCGATCCTCGTCGGCCGCGAGCCATCCGCCACGGTCGGCCTGGTCCCGGACTTCGAGTACGACGAACTAGAGGACGAGTCCGACTTCGAGCCGGAGCCGATCGCGTTGTCGTGGACGGTCTATTCCGTACCGGCCCCCCCGACTCCCGAACACCTCGACCTCGGCGAGGCGGAGTATGCGTTGCGTTCGGCCGTCCGATCGGCGGCAGATGCATTGGGCGCCATCCGCGCCGCGGGCACCGATGTGGCCGACCCGCGCGGGCTCGTCGAGCAGGTGCTCGAAGAGGCCAGGAGACATCAGCTGCCCGACCACGCCCCGTCGCGGGCGGTGCGAGTGTTGGAGAACGCCGCGCACATCGACGCGATCATCACCGTCAGCTCAGGGCTGATCCCGATCGGATTGCAGACGTCATCCGAGGTGCAGATCGCCAGCGATGCGCTGCGCCCGCTCTCCGGGGTCGTGCGTTCGGCGCGGATGGCCGCAGTCAGCGAGATCCTGCACTCTGCGTGGCAGGCCTAGCCGCAGTTCGGCGTGCACACCGTCCCATTGACTGAAAAGCCCTGCAGCGGTGGCGCATCCGAGCCCGGCATCCTGGCCGGGTCGCGGCCACTGCGCAGCTCGTCGACCAGGTCGACCGCCAGCCGCGCGAACCGCGGGTCGGCGTTCGGCGTGGCCGCCCGCGCGAATGCGATGCCCAATTCCTGCGCCTGCTGCCGCAGTTCGTGATCGAGGTCCCAGACCACCTCGATGTGGTCGGCGACGAACCCGATCGGGCAGATGATCACCGACTTGGTGCCTGCTTCTGCGAGGGTGGCCAGGTGGTCGGCGATGTCGGGCTCCAACCACGGCACCTGCGGCGGCCCCGAGCGCGACTGCCACACCTGGTCGTAATCGTCGTAGCCGGCCGCCGCGGCGACCAAGCGTGACGCGTACCCCACCTGGCGGCTGTACAGGTCTGGGCCGCAACGGGATCGCGCCCCCGACGGAATGGAATGGGCAGTGAAGACCAGGCGCGCGTCTTCCGGCACGGTCTGCGCGGCCGCACCGATCGCCTCGGTGAACATCTCCACCAAAAGCGGATGATCGAAGTACTGGCGCAGCTTGACCAATTCCGGCGCGTCCCCGCCTGTCGCCGCGCGGGCCCGTGCGATGTCCTCGACATACTGGGTGCAGCTGGAGTAGCCGCCCCACGCCGATGTGGTGAATACCGCCGCCCGGCGAATCCCGTTGTCGCGCATGGCCGCCACGGTGTCCTCGACGTACGGCTCCCAATTGCGGTTTCCGAAGTAGACGGGTAGCTCGATCTGGCCCTGCAGCTGTGCGATCAACTCGCGGTTGATGCCGTTGATCGGCGAGACGCCGCCGAAGTGCAGGTAGTGCTCGGCGACGGCGGCCAGCCGCTCGCGCGGGATGCCGCGGCCGTGAGTGACGTTCTCCAGGAACGGCATTACCTGCTCGGGACCCTCGGGCCCCCCGAACGACAGCAGCAGGACCGCATCAAAGTCGGAGCAATCCATCCTTATAGCAACTGTGTGCTCGCGCCGCCGTCGGCGTAGACGATGGTTCCCGTGGTGGCGGGCAGCCAATCGGAGACCAGCGCGCAGACGGTGCGCGCCACGGGCGTCGGATCCTTCATGTTCCAGCCAAGCGGCGCCCGCTGATCCCAGCCCTCCTCGAGCAGCTTGATCTGGTCACCTGCTGCGTCGCCGAGCGCACCGCCGACGATCGCGCTCATCGCCAGCGTGCGGATCGGGCCTGCTGCAACGAGATTCGAGCGCACACCGAATGGACCTGCCTCACGCGCCACGAACCGGTTGACCGACTCCAGCGCGCTCTTGGCCACCGTCATCCAGTTGTACGCGGGCATCGCGCGGGTCGGGTCGAAGTCCATACCGACGATTCCGCCGCCGCGGTTCATGATCGGCAGCAGCGCCTTGGCCAGCGAGGCGTACGAGTACGCCGAGATGTGGATGCCCTTGGCGACGTCCTCATACGGCGCGTCGAAGAACGGGTTAATACCCATCCCGGTCTGCGGCATGTAGCCGATCGAGTGCACCACACCGTCGAGTTTGTTGCCATCCCCGAGAACCTGGGTGACCCGGTCGGCAAGCGTGCCGAGGTGCTCCTCGTTCTGCACGTCGAGTTCCAACAACGGTGCCGGATTCGGCAACCGGTCAGCGATCCGCTGAATCAGCTTCATCCGGTCGAAGCCGGTCAGCACCAGCTCCGCGCCCTCTTCCTGCGCAACCCGCGCAATGTGGAAGGCGATCGACGAGTCGGTGATGATCCCGGTGACCAGGATGCGCTTGCCTTCGAGAAACCCTGCCATATCAGTTCCTGTCTATTGAGTGATGCCGACTAGTGGCCCATGCCCATGCCGCCGTCGACCGGGATCACCGCACCCGATATGTAGCTGGCATCCTCGGACGCAAGGAAGCTGACCACCCCGGCGACCTCCTCGGCGGTGCCAACCCGTTTCGCCGGGATGAATTCCAGTGCCCCCGCCTGAATCCGATCGTCCAGCGCGCGGGTCATTTCGGTGTCGATGTAGCCGGGGGCCACCACATTAGCGGTGACCCCGGCCTTCGACAGCTCCCTGGAGATCGAGCGGGCCATGCCGATGAGGCCGGCCTTGGAGGCCGCGTAGTTGGCCTGGTTGCCGATCCCCCAGCTGCCGGAGACCGAACCCACGAAGATCATCCGGCCGAACCGCTTGCGCTGCATGCTGCGCGACGCCCGCTGGGCGACCCGGAACGCCCCCGTGAGGTTGGCGTCGATGACCTTCTCGAACCTCTCCTCGGTCATCCGGATGAGAAACGCGTCCGCGGAGATACCTGCGTTGGACACCAGCACCTCGACCGCACCCTGCTGCTCCTCGACGGCTGTGAAGGCGCGATCGACGGCTTCGTTGTCGGTGACGTCGCATACGACGCCGAACAGCCCCTCTGGCGCGCCCGAACCACGGTGCGTGACGGCGACCTTGTGACCGTCGGCGGCGAGCCGCTGGGCGATCGCGAGCCCGATGCCCCGGTTTCCGCCAGTCACCAGCACCGAGCGGGCGACGAAGGGCGGACGGCCACCGGCGGTTTGGCCGGCGGTATCGGCTGCATTGTCGGTCGGGGTCATGACCGCCAACTTAGTGCCTGCACAGCGTTCTTAAGAAATCGCCTTAGTTGGGCAGCCGTCGGTTGATCAGCAGCGCGGCCAGCGCTGCCAGCGCCAGCACCAGAGCACCCAGCCGCAGCCAGCCGGCGCTGGCGTCGCCCTTGCGGGTCTCGTAGCCGATCTGCTCCTGGAGGTTGGTGAAGACCTCCTTGAGCTGCTCCAGACTGGACGCCGTGTAGGCCTCACCACCGGACAGTTGGGCGATCTTCTTGAGCATCTCGTCGTCGACCGGCACGGGCTGGCGCTGATCGTTGATCTCGACGTAGCCGTAGGGCGTTCCGAACGACACCGTCGAGATCGGCACGCCCTGATCCTTGGCGGTGCGCGCCGCGGTGTACGCGCCCTTGGGGTTGTCCGGATTGGACGGCACGGTTTCCTTACCGTCGGACATCAGCACGACGCGCGCCGGCGGCGGCTCGTCACCACCACCGATGACGGCTCCGACGGTGGCGATCGCCTGTAGCGCGGTGAAGATGCCCTCACCGGTCGCGGTGCGGTCCGCCAGTTGCAGCTTGTCGATCGCGGCCTTGGTAGCGTCGCGGTTCGTGGTCGGAGACACCAGCACGGTGGCGGTGCCCGCGTAGGCGATCAGGCCGAGGTTGATGCCGGGTGTGAGCTGGTCGGCGAACTGCTTGGCGGCTTCCTGAGCAGCGGCAAGCCGGCTCGGGGACACGTCGGTGGCCCGCATGGACTGCGATACGTCGACCACCAACATCACGACCGCACGGTTGCGCGGAATCCGGACATCGTTCGTGGGCCCGGCCATCGCCACGGTGAGCAGCAGCAGCGACAACACGAGCAGGATCGCAGGCACGTGCCGCCAGCGCGAGGGGCGTTTGGGCGCAACGCTTTCCAGCAACTCCATATTCGCGAAGCGCAGCATCCGCTTGTGCCGGGCCAGCTGC
>JAVXWV010000654.1:0-2998 GCA_032230775.1 Mycobacterium sp.
TGAAGTCCCGCGCGCACGTCGATGCCCAGCGACCGCACTGCCTCGCAGATCGCTTGCGCGCACCGCATGGCACGCGCTGGGCCGTCGAAGGTCGCAAGCATGCCGTCACCCGTCGTGTTGATTCGGCGACCACGATGACGCTCGACCTCGCGGGTGACCAGCGCGTCGTGGCGGTCTAACGTCCGCGTCCACGCATCGTCGCCGAGCGGGGCGGCCCGCTCCGTCGAGGAAACGATGTCGGTGAAGAGCGAGCAGCGAAACGTCACCGAGACGTAGAACCTGCGGAATAAACTCTGGCAGCTCGTCAGCCATGCCCGCGGCCCTCCGAAGCGGCGTCGATTATCGACCGGGCACGGAGTTTCATTAGCCCTGCGGCACAACCTAATTCGTCACAGTGACGTATCACTGGCGGCGTGGCGGAGGGAAGGGCAGCCAGCTGGGCGCCGCCTACGAGGCCGGTCGCTCGGGGCACGCCCATCAAGATTTCACCTAACACCCGAATCTTTCACTAAGTGATTGAGAAGTACGCCAACCTCGGCGTACGCACAACTGTTTAGGTGGCCCGTTGAGGAGCGAGCATCTCAGACTCATTGCCGCGAGGTGCCCGGATGGGCCGATCGTCAACGGGTGCGAGCACTTTCATTAAGTGCAACTCGGCGTAGTTTTTGTGCCGATAAGCGACATTATGTCAACTTAGCTCCGTATTCATCACGTAGCGCAAGAAACGCTCGATTACATCGTTGTCGGATGACAGTGCAATTGAGACTTTGACAAGGGTCTTGGGATTTCGTGACATCGGGCTGAGACTGCCCGCTGTCGGCAGAGGGACCACGCCGTTCGCCGAGTCACGTCATCGCCTCGGCCGTCGCCATGTGCCCCTCGAAACCTGTGGCATGGGCCATTTCTCGATATCGGTCGGCATAGTCCCGGTAACCGGCCTCGTCGCCGTAGGCCCGGGCGAGCAAGGCCCGCAGCCGCAGCAGCGGCAATTCGTTCAGCACGACTCCGGGTTCGATGGGCGCCTTCGCCAAACGGTCGGTAGCGGCTTGGGCTTGCCCGAGGTCACCATCGGCGCCGCGGGCCAGCAGGGCCTCAACCAACACGCTGGTCGGAAATGCGCAATAGATGTAGTCCCCCCGTGCGAACAGCTCATCGAGCACACGTCGGGTCATGTCGATGGCGCCGACCAGATCGCCGCTGCGGGCCTTATCCTGGGCCAGATAGGCGTCGATAGTGGGTACTTGGACCAACATGAAACCTGCCCGCAACGCGGCGTCCTTGGCCCGGGTGAGTAGCTCGAGGCCTTCCCGGCGGTGCGGACCGTCGTCCTGGTGCGCCAAGACAATCCCGCGGACATATTGAGCGGAGCTGACCGTGTAGTTGTCGCCGGATCGTTGCGCGGTCTCCAGCAGTTCGGCGGTCTCGTGCAGGGCGGCCGCATCGGCTAAGGAGCCGCCGGTCGTCACGGCTCGGTACTGGTAGAGCGCGAGTAACGCCTGCGCAGTGGGGTCGTGCTCTGATGTCATCACGGCCGCTTCCTTGAAGTCGTCTTTCCAGCCCGGCATCCCGAGGCCGCCGCGTGCGGACCCGCGCACGGTGAGCGCAACCGCCAGCGGTGATCCCAGGATCAGGGCGCCCTTGGTGGGGTCGCCGGCGGCCAGATCGATGACCCGCTGGCACAGCCGCACAGCTTCTGCGAGATCAGCGGCGAAAAGCTTCGCCGCTCCGGCGACGTACAGCAGGCCCACCGTCAGCGTCGGGTCCCCGATCGACTCGAGCAGCGCGGTCAGCTCAGAGGCCAGCAGCGACGCGTCGGCGATGCGGGCATGGGTGATTAAGGTCGATACCCGCCCGCCCATCGCGATCGCCAGCGACACCTGGTCACCGGCGGCCAGGGTCAGCTCGCGTAGCTCCTCGAACGCGGCGTCGTCGGCACTGCCGCCCTTTCGCCACGCCGTCCCGTAGAGCAGCGTGCGAGGAGTGATGCGCATCGAGGCGCGGTCGGGTTCATCGGCGGGTAACCGGTCAGCGACCTGTTGTGCCCGCAGCCAGCTCACCCGGGCCGCGGCGAGGTCGCGGCTGGTCGACCAGGCTGCGGCGCGCAGGTGCCACGAGTACGCGTCGTGCAGGTCGCCGGCGGCCTCGAGGTGCTCGGCGATCAACGCCGCGTTCGCCTCGGCGGCTGCCGGATCGCCGGATTCGATCGCGGCAGCCAAGCGCCGGTGCAGCTCCGCGCGGTCGGAGTTCAGCTGCGCTTCGTAGGCCACCGTGCGGATCAGCGGATGGTGAAACACGTACTCCGCGCCCCGGGTGAACCGCACCTGATCGATCAGCTCGGCCGCGAGCAACTCCTCCAGGCTTACCTCCACGCCCAGCGTGGTGAGCATGTCAGTGCCGAAGCGGGATCCGATAACCGCCGCGGCGCTGAGCGTGCGTTTGGCCAGCGGATCGAGGCGATCGATGCGCGCGGCGATGGTCGCCTGCAAGGTGGCCGGCACACTGACCTCGGTGGCATCCGAGCGGCACACATAGGCGCCGCGGTGTCCGTGCAGCACACCACGGTCGCTGAGGTCCCACGTGAGCTCCTGCGCGAAGAAGGGATTGCCGCCGGCGCGGGCCACGATCGCGGCCGCCACCTGCCCGACCGACGGGTCGGGCCCAAGCAGATCCGCTAGCAGCGCCGAGGACTCCGAGTCGCTCAGCGGCGCCAGGGCAAGCGTCTGCGCACCCGCGACCCGGGTCAGCGCACCGCGATACTCCGGGCGATGGGTGATCAGCACCAGTGACCGGGTCTGCGCAATCACGGTGAGAAAGCCGGCCACCAGTGACTCGCTCACCTCGTCGATCCAGTGCGCATCCTCGATCACATACACCGCCGGCTCGGTGCGGGCCAGCAGGGCGGCGTTGATCAGCGCGGTCAACCGGCGCCGCCGGGCATCCGGGTCGATCGCGGCGCCCCCGATGTCGGGGTCGCCGATACCGAGCAGATCATCAAGCA
>JAVXWV010000677.1:0-8096 GCA_032230775.1 Mycobacterium sp.
GCGATCAAACTCGACAAGGCGGGGCTGGGGAACTACCTGGTGATCGAGGCGGGCGATGGACCCGGCGGCACCTGGTACTGGAACACCTATCCCGGTATCGCCGTTGATATTCCGTCGTTCTCCTATCAGTTCTCGTTCGAGAAGAGCCCGAACTGGACGCGCACCTACGCGCCCGGGCGCGAACTGAAGGCCTACGCCGAGCACTGCGTCGACAAGTATGGCCTGCGCCCGAAGATCCGGTTCAACACGAAGGTGCTCGGTGCGGCCTTCGACGACGCCGAGAACCTGTGGCGCATCAACCTCGACAGCGGCGACGCGGTCACGGCCCGGTTCCTGGTCAACGCTAGCGGGGTGCTGATCACACCGAACCTGCCCGACATCGACGGTGTGGACTCGTTCGCAGGCCTGACGATGCACACGGCTCGGTGGGATCACAAGCAAGATCTGACCGGCAAGCGGGTCGCGATCATCGGGACCGGCGCGTCGGCCGTGCAGGTCATCCCCGAGATCGCACCAATTGTGGAGCGCCTCACCGTTTTTCAGCGCACGCCGATCTGGTGCTTCCCCAAGCCCGACGTGCCGCTGTCGCCCATGGCGCGGCGGATGATGCGGCTTCCCGGTGGCCACGCGGTGCAGCGACTGCTCAGCCAGGCCTACGTCGAACTCACATTCACGCTGCCCGCGCAGTTCTTCACGCTCAACCCGATGGCCAAGAACATGTCGAAGGTCGGTGAGGGGTATCTGCGAAAGCAGGTCGATGATCCAGAGGTCCGGGACAAGCTGACGCCGCGCTACGCGGTCGGCTGCAAGCGACCCGGTTTCCACAACACGTACCTGTCCACCTTCAACCGCGACAACGTCGAGTTGGTGACGGAACCGATCGACAAGATCACCGGGTCGGGCGTGGCGACCGTCGATGGCGAAACCCGCGATGTCGATGTGCTCATCTTGGCGACCGGATTCAAGGTGATGGACACCGACGACATGCCGACATATCCGCTCACCGGTCCCGGTGGCTGGTCATGGAGCCGGCATTGGGAAGAGAATCGGCTGCAGGCCTACGAGGGGGTCAGTGTGCCGAGCTTCCCGAACTTCTTCATGGTTTTCGGCCCGTACGGCTATGTCGGAAATTCCTACTTCGCGCTAATCGAGACGCAGACCCACCACATCGTGCGCTGTCTGAAGCAGGCTCGACGGACGCACGCCCGCCGCGTAGAGGTCTCCCAGGAGGCCAACGACCGCTACTTCGCCGAGATGATGCGCAAACGGCACCGGCAGATCTTCTGGCAGGACAGCTGTCAGCAGGCCCGCAGCTACTACTTCGACAAGAACGGCGACGTGCCGCTGCGGCCGGCCAGCACCATCGAGGCGATCTGGCGCAGCCGTCGTTTCCCGCTCGACGATTACGTGTTTACCGCTTAGCGAGCGCCGACAACTCCTAAGTTTGCGAGTGTGACGGTTGCCCGCCCGGAAACCCGATACGCCGACGCAGACGGGGTACGCATCGGCTACCAGTGCTTCGGCTCGGGCAAGCGGACACTGATCGGAGTCCCCGGGGCTACTCAAAACATCGACGTCATCTGGGAGAACGCCGAAGCCGCAGCCTGTTTCGAGCGTCTCGGATCCATGTGCCGCGTGATCCATTTCGACAAACGCGGCACGGGCGTATCGGACAGAGGCATTCCACCGCCATCACTCGATGCACGGGTAGCGGATCTCGTTGCGGTCATGGACGCCGAAGGCGTGGACCGAGCGATCATCGCCGGCTGGTCGGAGGGCGGCACCATGGCGGCGTTCTTCGCCGCGACCTATCCGGAGCGCACGGAGGGTCTGATCCTCAGCGGCAGTTGCGCCAGCTTTATACGTCGGGACGACCATCCTTGGGGACTGCCCTTGCCCTCCACACTGACGGCCATCCGGCTCATCTCGTTGGCATGGGGCACCGGCGAACTCGCGGTGAGGATGTTCGCCCCCTCGATGCGGGGACGGCCGGGATTTCGGCGCTGGGCAGCCCGCTACGAACGCGCGTCCATATCTCGCCGGAACTTCGTCCCGTTTTGCCGGCTGACGACCGAGATGGACATCCGCCATGTGCTGCCCGCCATCTACGCCCCCACGCTCGTCATGCACGCCCGCGGAGATCGCGCCATCCCGATCCAGAGCGGCCGTTATCTGGCGGAGCACATCGTGGGCGCCCGCTTCGTGGAGCTCCCCACCGACGACCACGCGGTGTGGTTTGGCGCGCGCGATGTGTACCTCGACGCGATGCAGGAATTCCTTACCGGCACACGCCCGAACTCGGACCATTCTCGAAAGCTTGCAACGGTTCTCTTCACGGACATCGTCGACTCGACAGTGCACGCCGCCCGGGCCGGTGATGCAGCGTGGCGCGACATACTCGACCATCACGATGACCTGTGCCACATCGAGATTGGCGTCTGCGGCGGCCGCTGGATCAAGAGCACAGGTGACGGACTGTTGGCGACCTTCGACAGCCCGGCCCGCGCAGTCCAATGCGCGTGGGCGCTCAGCGACCGTATCCGGTCAGACCTCGGTATCGAGATACGCGCCGGCCTTCACACTGGCGAGATCGAGACGCGCGGCGACGACGTGGCCGGGATCACCGTCCATCAGGCAGCGCGGATTCAGGGCGTGGCCGCGAACTCGGAGGTGCTTGTCTCGGATGGCGTCCGCAATCTCGTCGCCGGTTCCGGCATCGCGCTGCAAGACCACGGGACACACAACCTGAAGGGCATCTCCGAGCCGTGTGAGCTCTACCGCGTCGTCGGCATTAGGGCCTAGACGATTGCCTTAAGCTTCTGCGCCATAGTCAGCCAATCGGCTCGGGCATCGGTACCGTTCGATACTCAACGCTGATGACGTCCTTGGTGGCGGGATCAGTCAACGCAACCTTCCAGGTGTCCGCAAACTGGTTGACACCCTTGCGCATTGAGATCGTCCCGGAGATCAAAACAGTGCCAGGGCGCGCGTCGCCACGCTCGGTGAGCACGTCGAGCCAGTACTTGGGGGCGAGGAGATCGGCGAGCGTGCCTTGCTGGATCAGCTCGACGGTGTCGCCGTGGCCTACCCACGCCTCGATCGCGATGTCGTCGAGTCGGTCGGCGATGTCTGACAGCCGCCATGCCTTGGTACCGAGGACGTCGGGCGCCGCGTTCTTACTCCACGCAACGCTGTGCACCTCGAGGTCGCGATCGGTGTGGTCACACGCGGCGGTGATCAGCACGTCGTTGTCGGTGACGATCAGCGCCCACTCGGCTTCGCCGGACGTCCGACCGTGCTGGACGTAGACGTGATCGGTCTGCTGGGCCAGATACGGAGAGATCGGGTAGAGCGCCGGGGTGGTCGACGGGGCGGGTACACCAAGGGCTTCCAGCTCGGCGATGTGCGATGCAACCTCGGCCTGGTCGCGTCCGGCATAGCCGGCGTTGAGCAGCGCGGTGACGTCGACCGACTCGATCGAGCCGTCGGGCAAGGTGAAGCTGAGTTGCGACACGGTGGCCTCCTATAACGCCGCGAACGACGCTGGTCCTGGCGAGTTGTGAGTGAAAAATTTCAAGAAATCTGCCCCAAGGGCTTGCGTATATAACATGTATACATGAAGTATATATGTTGCACAACACGTTGGGGGTACTCCAGCGATCGAGGCCACACCTCGGTCGCCGAACTCAAACCGACCAATCAGCAGCCGACAACACAAGGAGCGCCATGACAATCCACGAAGCGCGCGACGGTACTCATCCCCCCGCGCACCCACCCGGACTCTTCAAGGCGTTCGCGGCCAGCCTCACCGGCACCGCCCTCGAGTGGTACGACTTCGCGATTTACTCGGCGTCGGCGGCGCTGGTCTTCCCACATGTCTTCTTCCCCTCTGAGGATCCGCTCACCGGAACCCTTCTTGCGTTCTCGACGTACGCCGTCGGTTATGTGGCACGACCCATCGGTGGGTTCGTGTTCGGCCGTCTTGGCGACATCGTGGGACGCAAGAAACTCCTGGTCATCACGCTTATGTTGATCGGTGTCACGACGTTTGCGATCGGCCTGATCCCGAGCCACGCGTCAATCGGAGTCCTCGCGCCGATCATCCTCGTCACCATGCGGTTCGCTCAGGGCATCGCGGTAGGCGGCGAGTGGGGCGGCGCCGTCCTGCTGTCCAGCGAATACGGCAACCCGCGCCAGCGGGGGTTCTGGGCGTCGGCGGCGCAGATCGGTCCGCCTGCAGGCAACTTGCTCGCCAACGGCGTGCTGGCACTGCTGACCGTGTCGATGACCGAGGCCCAGTTCGAAAGCTGGGGTTGGCGTGTCGCATTCCTGGCATCGGCAGTGCTGGTCGGCTTCGGATTGTGGATCCGACTCTCACTCGAGGACACTCCGATCTTCAAGGCCTTGCAGGAGTCGGGTGAACGTCCAGATGCCCCGGTCACCAAGGTCTTTCGGAATCAGAAGCGCCCGCTCATCGCCGCGGTGATGTCACGAATCGGTCCGGACATCCTGTACGCGCTGTTCACCGTTTTCACCATCACGTACGGCACACAGCACCTCCACCTGGAGCGCAATGAGGTGCTCGTCGCGATCCTGATCGGCTCGGCGTTCCAATTGATCGGAATCCCTCTTGCCGGGGCGATTTCAGACCGCATCAACCGGCGCCTCGTGTACGGCGTCTCCGCGGTGTGCGGCCTTGTCTGGACGGCAATCTTCTTCATGACAATCAGCAACGGGTCGTACTTGATGGTCGTCGTCGGCATCACGATCGGCCTGGTGTTCCACTCCTTCATGTACGGGCCACAGGCCGCCTTCATCACCGAACAGTTCGACATTCACCTGCGGTCGACGGGTGCCTCTCTCGCGTACACCATCGCGGGTGTGTTCGGTGGTGCGATGGCCCCGCTGATCTTCACCTGGCTGCTGAGCCAGTTCGACAGTTGGGTGCCGCTGGTCATCTACATCGGCGTGGCCATGGCTGTCACCGTTGCCGGCCTCGTGCTCGGTCGTGACCCGGACGACACCGAGGACGAGCACTACATCGAGATGGCCCAAACACTCACGCCCGCAGCAGGATCTGCAAAGTAATGTCGAGATGTTCGTCGATCTTGGCTTCCGCCATGGCCAAGTCGCCGCTGTCCAACGCGTCGACAATGGCCTGGTGTTCGGCACACACCGGACGCTGCCGATTCGGCGACGCGAACACCGCGGCGAGACCGATCCTCGACAGCCGGGACCGCAATCCCCTGTACGTCGTGGCCAGTAATTCGCTGTTCGCGGAGTCGATGAGCGTCTGGTGGAAACGACCATCCAATGCAATGAACGTCTTCGCCGCCGTCTCGTCGGCCGAGTCCACCAGGGCTTCCTGCTCGGCGAGGATGGTGCGCATCGCGGTGACCGGCGCGTTGCCCGCGGTCAGCACGCGCTCGGCGGCATGCCGCTCGAGCACGCCACGAAGATCCATCAGCTCGGCGATCTGCCGGCCAGACAGTGCAGGTACCCGCGCCCCGCGCTTCGGCACCATCTCCACCAATCCCTCGGCCTGCAACAGCAACAGGGCCTCACGCACCGGGGTGCGCGATACCCCGATCTGCGCCGCGAGTTCCTGCTCGTTGAGGAACGACCCAGTGGTCGTCGGCAACGCAAGGACCTGATCCACGATGAAGGCGTAGGCCTTCTCTCGCCCGGACGTGGGACCAGCGCCGTTTGTCTGCATACATTCTGTATACCTCACCCGTCGCACGAAGCAATACATGGAGACATCACGATGACGATTCGAATAGCTCTCGCCCAAGTGACCAGCACTGATGACCTCGCCGAGAACCTGGCGACGATCGACGAGTACACCAGCCGCGCGGCGGCCGACGGTGCCCGATTCGTGGTGTTCCCGGAGGCCATGATGCGGTGTTTCGGCGGTGCTTCGCTGGTCGACATCGCGCAACAGCTCGACGGGCCCTGGGCAAACGCTGTGCGCGCCATCGCCGAGCGGGCCGACGTCGCCGTCGCAACCGGGATGTTTACCCCTACCGACGACGGACGGGTCCGCAACACACTGCTCGTGACTGGCGCCGGAGTCGACGCGCACTACGACAAGATCCACCTGTTCGACGCATTCGGATTCGCCGAGTCCGACACCGTGGCGCCCGGTCAGCACCCGCTGGTCGTCGACATTGCCGGTATTCGTGTCGGTTTCGCGATCTGTTACGACCTCCGGTTCCCGGGGCTATTCCAGACGATGTCCGACAACGGTGCACAACTGCATGTCATCTCGGCGTCGTGGGGTGCGGGCCCGGGGAAGGTCGACCACTGGAAACTGCTCGCCCGCGCCCGCGCTCTCGACACAACGACTTTCGTCGCGGCGTGTGACCAGGCTCCGCCCGTTGACTACCGCGGTTCGGCCCCGCGAGGTGTCGGCCACAGCCTCGTCGCGGCGCCGGATGGAGGCGTGCTCGGATCGCTTGGCGCCGAACCCGACTTGCTGACGGTCGACCTCGAGTTCGACAGAGTGAACGCCGTACGCGAGTCACTTCCGGTACTGGCGAATCGGCGGATCTGAGCCTCGTTAAACCGAAGCCTTCAGTTCCTCGACCTTGTTGGTCTGCTCCCAGGGCAGCTCGACGTCGGTGCGACCGAAGTGGCCGTAGGCCGCCGTCTGCGCATAGATCGGGCGCAGGAGGTCCAGGTCGCGAACGATGGCGCCGGGCCGCAGGTCGAAGACCGACGTGATGGCCTTCTCGATACGGGCCGGGTCGACGGTCTCGCTACCGAACGTCTCGACGAACAGTCCGACCGGTGCCGCTTTGCCGATCGCGTACGCGACCTGCACCTCGACACGCTCGGCTAGGCCCGCTGCGACGACGTTTTTTGCCACCCAGCGCATCGCGTAGGCGGCCGAACGGTCCACTTTGGACGGATCCTTGCCGGAGAACGCGCCGCCGCCGTGGCGGGCCCATCCGCCGTAGGTGTCGACGATGATCTTGCGGCCGGTCAGGCCCGCGTCGCCCATCGGGCCGCCGACGACGAACTTTCCGGTCGGGTTGACCAGCAGCCGGTAGTCGGAGGTGTCCATGGTCTCGTGCGCCAGGTCGCCAAGCACGGTGTTGACGACCTTCTCGCGAATGTCGGGCGTGAGCGTGTTCACGAGGTCGATGCCGTCGGCGTGCTGCGTCGAGAGGACGACGGTGTCCAGCCGTACCGGGGTGGTGCCGTCGTACTGCACGGTGACCTGGGTCTTGCCGTCTGGCCGCAGGTAGTCCAGCACGCCGCTCTTGCGGACCTCGGTCAGCCGGCGGGCCAGGCGATGCGCCAGCGCGATCGGCAGCGGCATCAGCTCGGGAGTGTCCTGGATGGCGTAGCCGAACATCAGGCCCTGGTCGCCTGCGCCCTGGGCGTCCAACGGGTCACCTGCGCCCTCGACGCGGGCCTCATGGGCCGTATCGACGCCCTGGGCGATATCGGGCGACTGCGCACCGATGCCGATGTTCACACCGCAGGAGGTGCCGTCGAAGCCCTTGTCCGACGAGTCGTAGCCGATCTCGAGGATGCGCTCACGCACCGTGTTGGTGATGTCGGCGAAGGCCTCCTTCGCCGTCGTGGTGACCTCGCCGACGACGTGCACCTGCCCGGTGGTCACAAGGGTCTCGACCGCGACGCGCGACTTGGGGTCCTGCGCGAGCAACGCGTCGAGCACCGAGTCGCTGATGGCGTCACAGATCTTGTCGGGGTGGCCCTCGGTTACCGACTCACTGGTAAACAGCCGAGCATCGCTCACGGTTCGAACCCTTTCCGAAACTTAGTTAGTCGAATTATATCTCTGCCTGATGTCGCCGCCTAAGCGGCTCCGTGTCCTGCTGCACCCAAGCGCGTGCCTCGGTGGCGCGCAACCCTTACGCGCAGGCTGACGCGTTCGCTCGGGCTTACCCGCCGCTGTTGTGCAGGAAGGCCACGATCGCATCAACAATACGGCTGGCCATCAGAGTTTTCGAACCGTGCTCCAGTGCTACTTCCGTTTCGTCGGACGCGAGCAGCCAGCCGTCGTTGTTGTCCACCTCGAACGCCCGATTCTCGCCGACAGCGTTGACGACTAGCAAATCGCA
>JAVXWV010000844.1:0-3451 GCA_032230775.1 Mycobacterium sp.
GCGACGATGACGGGTTTGGCGTTCTCCCTTGCCATTTGGATGGCGCGCTTCTGCACCAGCGGCACTTCTTCGAGCGGCAGCTCGACACCGAGGTCACCGCGGGCGACCATGATCGCGTCGAACGCCAACACGATCGCCTCGAGGTTGTCGATGGCTTCTGGCTTTTCGAGCTTGGCGACGACGGGAACCCGGCGGCCGACGCGGTCCATGATCTCGTGTACGAGCTCGATGTCGGCGGGCGAGCGCACGAACGACAGAGCGACAAGGTCCACACCGAGCTTCAGCGCGAACTCCAGGTCCTCGATGTCCTTCTGCGACAGCGGAGGCGCCGAGACGTTCATGCCGGGCAGCGACATGCCCTTGTTATTGCTGACCGCGCCACCCTCAGTGACCTTGCAGATGACGTCGTTGCCGTCGATGCCCTCAACCGTGAGACCCACATTGCCGTCGTCGACGAGCACCCGGTCTCCTGGCGTGGCGTCCTCGGCCAGCCGCTTGTAGGTGGTCGACACGCGGTCGTGGCTGCCTTCGCAGTCATCGACGGTGATGCGGACGGTCTCGCCTTCCGCCCAGTAGGTGGGGCCTGCAGCGAACCGGCCGAGCCGGATCTTGGGGCCTTGCAGGTCGGCGAGGATGCCGACGGCGCGTCCGGTCGTGTCGGAGGCGGCGCGGACCCGCTTGTAGTTGGCCTCGTGGTCGGCGTACTCGCCGTGGCTGAAGTTCAGTCGTGCGACGTCCATTCCCGACTCGACCAGCGCCTTAACGGCCTCGTCAGTGGGGGTGGCAGGGCCCAAGGTACAGACGATCTTTCCGCGTCTATTCACGTCTGGTGAGCATAGTCGTGAATCGGTTCAGACGACGGCCAGCGGGAGGGCCCCCGGCTGCACCGGAGCTGGCAGATCCGACTCTCCCATCAGGTACGCGTCAACCGCGTGCGCGGCGCTGCGGCCCTCGGCGATCGCCCACACGATCAACGACGCGCCGCGGTGTGCGTCGCCGCAGACAAACACGCCGGGCGCATCTGTCTGCCAGTCCGATCCGCACGGCAAAGCGCCACGGCGGTTGAGTGCCAGCCCAAGGCCGTCCAGCAGCGGCATGTGCTCGACTCCATCGAAGCCGATCGCCAACAGGGCCAAGTCACAGGGAATTTCCAGCGATCCCCCGACCGGGGTGATGAGCCTGCGGCCGTCGGCGTCACGTTCGACCTTCACCTCGGCGATCTCGATGGCCCGCAGGTGGCCGTCCCCGTCGCCAACGAAGCGCTGGACGGCGACCTCGTAGCGGCGTGCGCCACCCTCGGCATGCGCGGGCGACAGCCGGGTGCGCAGCACGACCGGCCACATCGGCCACGGTGAGCGCGATTCATCGCGGTACTCAGGAGGCTCGGGGTTGTAGTCCAGCTGGGTGACCGACGTCGCGCCCTGGCGGTGCGCGGTACCAAGGCAGTCGGCGCCGGTATCGCCACCGCCGATGATCACGACGTGCTTGTCCTTGGCCGAGAGAGCGCTTGGCCCGTCGCCCTCGCACTCCTTGTTCGCGGGCACCAGATGGTCCATCGCCAGGTGTACACCGTCGAGGTGGCGGCCCTCGACGTCGGTGTCGCGGGCCCGCAGCGCGCCCACCGCGAGCACCACTGCGTTGTACTGGCGCTGAAGTTGCTCGACGGTGAGGTCGACGCCGACCTCGCATTCCGTGACGAAACGGGTTCCCTCCGCGCGCATTTGGGTCAGGCGCTGGTTCAGGGTGCCCTTCTCCAGCTTGTACTCGGGGATGCCGTAGCGCATCAGCCCGCCTATACGGTCATCGCGCTCGTAGACGGTGACGTCGTGGCCGGCTCGCGTGAGTTGTTGTGCGGCAGCAAGTCCCGCCGGCCCAGAACCGACGACGGCGACGCGCTTACCGGTCGAGATGGCTGCGGGCTGCGGTTCGACGATGCCGTCCATCCAGGCCTGGTCGGCGATGGTCTGCTCGATGCGCTTGATCGTGACGCTGCCGCCGGTCTGCTCCTCGGCGATTGACAGCACGCAAGCGATCTCACACGGCGCGGGGCACAGCCGGCCGGTGAACTCCGGGAAGTTGTTGGTGGCGTGCAGGCGGTCGCTGGCGGCGTCCCAACGGCCGCGTCGCACCAGGTCGTTCCACTCGGGGATGAGGTTGCCGAGCGGGCAGCCTGCAGTTCCTGAGTGGCAGAACGGGATTCCGCAGTCCATGCAACGGCCGGCCTGCTGCGAGACCTCGCCGGCACGTTCGTGGGGATCTTGGCGTTCGTAGACCTCATGCCAATCGCCGACCCGCTCGTCGACGGGTCGCTTGGCGGCCTCGACCTTGGGGATCTTCAGAAAACCTGTTGGGTCAGCCACGGCTGGCCTCCATGATCGCGGTGTCGACGTCCCTGCCCTCGCGTTTAGCCACCAAGGTGGCCTCGAGGACGCGCTGGTAGTCGCGCGGCATGATCTTGGTGAATTGCGAGCTGCGCCTTGGCCAGTCGGATAGCACAGAGGTGGCCAGCGTGCTGCCGGTGTAGGCCGCGTGCTTGGTGATGACGTCGCGCAGCCAGATCAGGTCCTCGGGCTCGAGACGCTGCAGCTCGACCATCTCGGTGTTGACCTTGGCGGGGTCGAGGCCGAGCACGAATGCGATGCCGCCCGACATCCCCGCCGCCATGTTGCGGCCCGTCTTTCCGAGCACGACGACCCGGCCACCGGTCATGTACTCGCAGGCGTGGTCGCCGACTCCCTCCACGACCGTCAGCGCACCGGAGTTGCGTGCGGCGAATCGCTCCCCCACCCGTCCGCGCAGGTATACCTCGCCGGCCGTCGCGCCGAACAACAAGGTGTTGCCTGCGATCACGTTGTCTTCTGGCAGGAACAGCACGTCATCGGGGGGCCTGACAATGATTCGGCCACCCGAAAGGCCCTTGCCGACATAGTCGTTGGCGTCGCCGATCAGGTCGAGAGTGACACCGGGCGGCAGGAACGCGCCGATGGACTGGCCCGCCGAACCGGTGAGGGTGATGTGGACGGTGTCGTCGGGCAGGCCCTGCGCTCCGTAGCGGCGGGTGACCTCGGAGCCGAGCAGGGTGCCGACGGTGCGGTTGACGTTGCGCACGGGCAGTTCGAGTCTGACCGGATGCGCGTCCTCGAGGGCGCCCTCGGCGAGCTGGATCAGCGTGCGGTCCAGGGCTTGATCGAGGCCGTGATCCTGGTCGCGGACCCGTCGTCGCTGGTCGTGGTTCGCGGGCACGGCGAACACCGGGCTCAGATCGAGACCTTCGGTCTTCCAGTGGGCGACGCCCCTGTCGGTGTCGAGCACCTCGGCGTGACCGACCGCCTCGTCGAGGCTGCGGAACCCGAGCTCGGCAAGGTAGTGCCGGATGTCTTCGGCGATGAACCGGAAGAAGTTCTCGACGAACTCCGGCTTGCCGTTGAATCTGGCACGGAGTTCCGGGTTT
>JAVXWV010000729.1:0-7133 GCA_032230775.1 Mycobacterium sp.
TGGCCTGCAGCGCGGACACGTCGGAGCCTGCGAACTCCTCGGTGATCGCATACGCCTCATGCTTCTCACCTCGCACCGCAGGCAGCAGCCAGCGCTCGCGCTGGTACGGGGTCGCCACCTCGACCCACCACTGCGGTGGCGTGGCCATCACCCAGGCCAGGCCGTTGGTCACCCGGCCGCACTGCTCCTGCACCAGCACCTGCTGCAGCGCGGTATAGCCAGGGCCACCGACCGAGGTCGGCATGTTGGTCGCGAACAGGCCCAATTCTATTGCGCGGGCTTGATGCTCGGCAGTCAACTCCTTGGACAAAACGCCGCCCGCGAGCTCGGCTTCCACCTCATGCGGCATCAACGTCTCAACGAACGCACGCGCCGTGTCACGGATGCGCCGATCCTCTGCGGTTAGGCCGTACATCCACACCTCCACCCTCTTGACTGAGCGTTCAGTCTATGCCAGCGTTCCGTAGTATGACCAGCTTCCGCAGCGCGGATGTCGTGGTGGTGGGCGGTGGAACGGTCGGCGCATGGACGGCCGTGCTGCTCGCCGAAAGCGGCGTACCGAATGTCGTGCTCATCGAGGCGAGAACGCTCGGGGACGGTGCCAGCAGTCGCGCCGCGGGCATGGTGCGGGCCCAAGGCGGCACCGAAACCGCCATCCGGCTGGGCCTACGCACCCAGGAGTTCTACGCCGCCAGCGGTGATCGCTTCCCACTTGATTGTGGCTTTGTGGCACAGGGCTATCTGATGCCGTGCTTCAGCGACGCGGAGGTGGCGCAGGCACACGACCGGATCGCGCTACAGCGCACGCTGGGCCTGAAAGTGGAATGGCTCTCCTGCGCGGATATCGACGATCGGCAGACCGGTCTCGCGCCGGGCGCGACGCTTGGCGCGTCGTACGCGCCGGGCGACGGCTACATCGACGCGCCGCGCAACGTGCTCGCCTATACCGCGGCTCTCACCGCGTGCGGCGTCGACGTCCGCGAGCGCTGCACGTTCACGGGTCTGCGCACCTCCGGCGGACGCGTCGTCGGCGTCGACACGTCGGACGGCCCGATCGACACCGAGCGGGTGGTGCTGACCGGCGGCCCGCAGCTTGCCGAGGTGGGCGCGACCGCGGGGGTGCGGATACCGGCAGGTGGCACCCGTCATCAGGTGGTGGTCACCGCGCCGCTGCAGCAAGCCGACGTCTACGAACTGCCGATGGTGTTCGACATCACCTCCGGAATCTACTGGCGCCCTGGCGAATCCGGCGGTCTGCTGTGGGGCATGAGCAACCCGGATGAGCCGCCAGGCGTGGCGACCGACTTCGACACGGTGTACTACCGGAAGGCGCGTGACCGCATCGAAGAGCTCCTTCCCGCGGTGCGCGGACTCGGGCTGCGACGGGCATGGGCGGCGACCATCGACTACACCCCCGATCACCTGCCGATCCTCGGGCCGTTGCTGACGGACGACGGCCCGATCGCGGGGAGCGTGGTGGCGAGCCCGGCAGGCCACGGCATGATGTGGGGCCCTGCGGTGGCCCAGGTTGCCGCCGACCTCACTACCACCGGTGGGTGCGACTGGCTAGATCTCACCGACCTCGGCCTCGACAGGTTCGACGCCGACGGCAACAGTCGCCTTGCCCCCGAGCCCATTTCGCTACCATTCCCAGAGAAAGCCGCACTGTGAACACTGAATTCCTTGGCAAGGCCGCGGACGTCGAACTCGAGGACTGGGGCCCGTTGGCCGAGGCGACGGGTGATCCGATGACAACACGTGGACTCGAGATGTGGGTCGACGGCGCGAAGTCCGCAGGCATCTGGCAGTGCACACCCGGGCCGTCGTATTGGGTACAGGACGAGAACGAGGTCATCTACGTGTTGTCCGGGCGAATGACCGTCACACCCGACGGCGGCGAGCCCGCCGATGTCGGTGCAGGGGACATCGCCGTCTTCCCGACGGGCTGGAAAGGCACCTGGGACATTCACGAGACTGTCAGGAAGGTTTATTCGATCTTTTGATTTCAGCGGTTGCGGGCGAAGTACTTCTTGTACGCCTCGGCCGACGCGCGCAGTTCGGGGTCGGCCTCGAACTTCTGCTCGAACTTCGCCCACGCCGCCTCGCGCTTGGCGGGGATGTACTCGGACGGCCAGTACGGGTGCTCCTGCGGCCGGTAGTCGCGGAGAACGCGTCGGGCGACGGTGGCCTTGTGGACCTCGTCGGCACCGTCGGCGAGGCCCATCGTCGGCGCACTCGCGTACATCGCCTGTAGCGGGGTGAGGTCGGTGGTGCCGAGCGACCCGAGGATGTGCACGGCGTTGAACGACACCTCCTGCAGCACCTTGGCCATCGTGAACTTGACTGTCGCGATGTCTGTCCGGGCTTCCTTCGTGCTCGAATTGTCGATCTTCCAAGCGGTCTCGAGCACCAACAGCCGCAGCATGCGGATTGCCGCGTAGGAGTCGGCAATCTTCTCCTGCACCATCTGGTGCTCGGCGATGACCTTGCCGTGCGACTCGCGCGACAGCGCCCGCTCACACATCATGTCGAACGCGAGCTTGCACTGTGCGATGGTGCGCATCGCGTGGTGGATGCGTCCGCCGCCGAGGCGACGCTGGGCAAGGGTCTTTGCGCCGTCCTCTGGGCCGAGCAGGTGGTCGAGCGGAACCCGGACGTCGCGGTAGATGATGTGGTTGTGATTGCGGGGCTCCGGCTGGATCTCCACACCTTCAGTGTTGCGTGGCACGACGAACATGCCGTTCGTGCACATCACGAAGAGGATGTCGGCGACGCGGCCCGCCGACGTGAACCACTTCTCGCCGTTGATGACCCATTCGTGGCCGTCGCGGGCGGCGTGGGTCTTGAACAGGTTCGGATCGGATCCGCCCTGGGGCTCGGTCATCGAGTACGCCGAGAACATGTCCTGGTTCAGCAGCGGCTCCAGCCACCGCTTCTTCTGCTCCTCGGTGCCGAAGGCGGCGAGCATCTCCATGTTCCCGGTATCGGGCGCAGCGGCGCCGAACAACTGCGGGGCGCCGGAGTAGCGGCCGATGACCTCGTTCAGGAGCGCAAGCTTCAGCTGGCCGAAGCCGGGGCCGCCCAGCTCCTCGTCGAGGAAGATCGCCCACAGCCCCTGATCCTTGACCTGCTGCTGCAGGCCACGGACATAGGCCTTGACGTGGGGATCCGGCGACCGGACCGCGTACGGGAACACGAACTCGAGGGGCTCGACCTCCTCCCTGCAGAACTCCTCGACCCAGTCGAGTTTCTTTTGGAAATCCGGATCGGTCGAGAAGTCCCACGCCATGTCTAGGATTCTGCCCGACTCGGCTGAACCAGTGCGTCGACTGCGATAACGCCGCCTGGCGAGGCGATGACGGGATTGGCCTCGACGGCGTCCACAACGTCGCCGAGTTGAATCGCCATCTCGGAGAAGGCCACGATCACATCCGCCAGCCCGTCGATGTCGACCGCCGGGGCACCGCGCCAGCCTGCGAGCAGAGGCGCGATGCGCAAGCCGGTGAGTAGACGTAGCGCCCCGTCACGCGACACGGGCGGACACGCCACCACCCGGTCGGCAAGCAACTCCACCAGGGTGCCACCCGCCGCGACGACAACCAGCGGGCCGAAGGCGTCGTCGCGCACGAATCCGACCGACACCTCGACACCGGCGGCGACCATCGGCTGCACGGTGACGGCCGCGCCAAGTGACCGCGCCATCGCCGAGTACGCCTCGCTCAATGCCGCCTCATCGACAATGTTGAGCGCGACGCCGCCAACGTCGCTCTTATGCAGGGCGCCAAGGGTTTTCAGCGCAACGGGGTAACCGACGACATCCGCCGCCGCCAGTGCGTCGGCGAGCGATTGAGCGGTCCGCGTTTGCACCACCGGAATGCCGTAGGCCGCTAGCAAGTCGAATGCCGAGGCCCCATCGGGGATTCGGCGGTCGATGCGCGTCGGCTCACTCGGTTGGTCGATCGGCAACGGCCAGCGCGCCAGGTGTCCCAGCGCCGCCAAGCCGCTGCGGAAGCCTTCCAGCACCGGAATGCCGTTGTCGCGAAGTCGTTTCGCGGTAGGCCCGTCGATCGCCGACGGTACCGACGCCAGCACCGCCAGCGCAGCGTCGGTACCACCTGCGACGTCCAGCACGGCGTCGGCGTACGCGGTGTCGCCGTCGAACTCGGTGACCATGTCCGCGGCGAGTGCGGTGACGCCAACATCTGGGTCGTCGGCCATCGCGCGCAGGCAGGACCCGAACAGGTTTCTGGTGTGCGCGCCGGTGCCCCATACGTCCAGCGGGTTTGTCGGCGCCAAACCGTCGTCGAGCATTCCGCCGATGGTGGCCACCGTGTCGTCGGTCAACTCCGCGAACGGCACCTGCAGTTCATGCGCGAGGTCGGCAAGCAGCGCGCGTTCGGCACCCGAGTCGTGCACGGTCGCCACGCCGGCTGCGCGTGCCCGCCGGCCTGCCGAGAACAGTTCGAGCGTGTCGGTGAGCTCGGCCAGATCGCTCACCTGCACCGCGCCGGTGGCGGCGCAGAAGGCTTGCCATGCCGCGTGTTCACCGGCCAGCGCCCCCGAGTGCGCGGCGACCATATCGCGTCCGCGCGGCGACCCACCGACGGTGAGGATCACCACCGGCACGTCCTGTTCGGCGGCGCGCAGCAGGGACCGCCGCAGCGGGGGGACAGCGCGCGGCGTCTCCAACAGCAGCGCGATGATGCGCGTCCCTGGATCGTCGAGTGCATAGTCGACATAGTCGGCGGCGTTCGTGACGAGTTCCTGCCCGGAGGACACCGCCAGCCGGAATCCGAAGCCACGACGCGCGCGCAACAACGTCGAGAACGCCGACCCGGAATGGGTCACCAGGCTGATACCCCCCGCAGGCAACGGATCTGGCTCCAGGTACCCCAGCGCCCGCACACCGAGCGCGTTGTTGACGAACCCCATGCACCCGGCGCCGCACAGCGCCATGCCTGCATCGGTCGCCGTCGCCGCGATCTTCTCGCGCAGGCCGTGCGCGGACCCGAACAGCACCGCCGACGGTGCACCCATCTCCGCTGCGAGCTCCAGCTGCTCGACGAGCGCCGTGTCGGGCACGCCGAGCAGGACCACGTCGACAGGTCCGTCGAGATCGGTCAGCGACGGGACGCAGGAGAGGCCGCCGACACGGTCGTAGCGCGGATTGACCAAATGCACACGGGCCGAACCCCGTTGCGCCTCGAGCACCATCCGAGCACCGAAGCTGTCGGGGCGGTCACTTGCGCCGACCACTGCCATCGAGCGAGCGCCGAGCATCGTGGCCACGGCGTCGCGGCGCGCCTCGCTCATCGCTGCCCTTTGCTCTTCGCGCAAGCGCTCATCGCTACCCTTTGCTGTTCGCGCAAGCGCTCATCGCCAACGCCGACGGCGCTTCTTGTCCGACAGCGCCGCGCGTGCCGCCTGCCAGCCGGGGATACCGCAGACGCCGCCGCCTGCGTGGGTGGCCGAGCTTCCGTTGTAGAGACCGGCGATCGGAGTCCGGTAGTCGGCGAACCCGGGTGCGGGCCGCATGTGAAACAGCTGCTCCAGCGACAGCTCACCGTGGAAGATGTTGCCGCCGATAAGGCCGTACTCCTGCTCCATCTCGTACGGTCCGACGACGTCGCGGTGGGTGATCGAGGACTTGAAGCCGGGTGCCACCTGGTCGTAGGTATCGATCACGCGGTCGGCGTAGGCGTCGAGTTCCTCGGTGTGGGGCTCGGCCGCCCACTCTGCGGGCACCCATTGCGTGAACAGCGACATGATGTGTGTGCCATCGGGATTCAGCGTCTTGTCCAGCGTGGTCGGGATGACACCGTCGCTGAACGGCAGCAACGCAGGCTTGCCGACGCGCGCATCCTGGAACGCCGCTTCGATGTACTCCATCGTCGGTGCCATCTCGATCGAGCCGGTCAGGTGTTCGGCCATTCCGGAACTCGGGTTGGCGGTGAAGCTGGGCAACTCGGACAGCGCGACGTTGATCTTCACCACGCCGCTGCGCGTCTTCCAGTGTTCGATGTCGCCAACGAAATCCTCGGGCAGCTCCGTGCGCGAAAGGTGGTCGAGGAAGGCGATCTTCGGATGCAGCGTGGTGACCACCAACGGGGCGGTGATTTCGTCGCCGTTGTCGAGCACCACACCGCGGACCTGACCACCGCTGGTCAGCACCCGGGAAACCTTTGCGTTCGTGCGGATCTCAGCGCCAAAGCTGCGCGCGGACTTGGCGATGGCCTCCGACACACCACCCATGCCGCCCTCGGGATATCCCCAGCTGCCGAGTTGGCCGTCGCCGACATCGCCGATCGAGTGGTGGGCCATCACGTAGGCGGTACCGGGTTCGTACGGTCCTGCCCACGTACCGATGATGCCGTTGACCGCCATCAGACCTTTGACTTGCGGCGATTCGAACCAATCGTCGAGCAGGTCGGCGATGCTCATGGTCAGCAGCCGCGTGATGTCCGCGGTGAGCCGTGGCGTGATGCTGCTGCGGAGCGGCCAGGCCAGCTTGGCCGGGTCGAGCAGATCCGACGGACGCTTCGACCCGATGTTCGGGGGCACCTGGGTCAGCAGCGGGCCCATCACCTCGGCAATGCGTTCGAGCCAGGCGTTGTACTCCGGCAACGCGTCCGCGTCCTTCTTGGAGAACTTGGAAAGCTGCTCGTGGGTGCGCTTGGGGTCGTCCTCGTAGATGATCAGCGATCCACCCTCGGGGAACGCCTGGTAGGACGGGCCCATCGGATGAACCTTGTAACCGTGCCGCTCCAGCTCGAGTTCACGCACGATCGTCGGCGGCATCAGGCTCATCACATAGGACAGCCGCGTGACCCGCAGGTGCGGCGCGTCCTCCCACGGCGACTCGGTGGTGGCAGCTCCGCCAAGCGACCCGCGACCCTCGAGCACCAGCGTTCTGGCTCCCGAGCGGGCGAGGTATGCCGCGGAAACCAGGCCGTTGTGGCCGCCACCACCCACGAGGGCGTCGTATGTATTCGACATCGGAAGACCCACTTTCGTAGCGCCGATCGCGCGTCTTGACTGACTGTTCAATCTAACCAAGTGTTACGCTGGAGACAAGTAGCTGCGCTGCACCGGGAGGGAACAGACAACGCCATGGCCGAACCCGCACCCGCGAC
>JAVXWV010000847.1:0-5199 GCA_032230775.1 Mycobacterium sp.
ATGGTGTGGCGCATGTAGTTGGTGTCGTCGCGGTTGGGGTAGTCCTCGCGGGCATGACCGCCGCGAGACTCCTTACGGTTCAGCGCCCCGACGACCGTCACCTCAGCCAACTCCAACAAGAAGCCGAGTTCGATCGCCTCCAGCAGGTCGCTGTTGTAGCGTTTGCCCTTGTCGTGCACCGAGAATCGGGCGTAGCGCACCTTGAGCGCGTGGATGTCGGTGAGCGCCTGCTTCAGCGTCTCCTCGGTGCGGAACACCGCGGCGTTGTTGTCCATCGACTGTTGCAGCGCGCCCCTGATGTCGGCGACGCGTTCGTTGCCGTGTTCGGAGAGGATGTCGCCGACCCAGCCGACGACCATCCCCGCCGGATCGGCAGGCAGGTCGACGTGGTCGTGTCCAAGCGCGTAGTTCGCCGCGGCGATGCCTGCGCGACGGCCGAACACGTTGATGTCCAGCAGCGAGTTGGTGCCAAGTCGATTGGAGCCATGCACCGAGACGCACGCGCATTCGCCTGCCGCGTACAGGCCAGGGACGATCGTCGTATTGTCCCGCAGCACTTGACCGTTCACCGTAGTCGGGATGCCGCCCATCACGTAGTGGCACGTTGGGTAGACGGGCACCAATTCGGTCACGGGGTCGACGCCCAGATAGGTGCGGGCGAACTCGGTGATGTCGGGCAACTTCGCAGCGAGCACGTCCGCGCCGAGGTGGCGCACGTCGATGTAGACGTAGTCCTTGTTCGGGCCCGCGCCGCGACCCTCGAGCACTTCAAGCACCATCGAACGAGCGACGATGTCGCGCGGTGCCAGGTCGACGATGGTGGGGGCGTAGCGCTCCATGAACCGCTCGCCTTCGCCGTTGAGCAAGCGACCACCCTCGCCGCGCACGGCCTCCGAGATGAGGATGCCCAGGCCGGCCAGTCCTGTCGGATGGAACTGGTGAAACTCCATGTCCTCCAACGGAAGTCCCTTGCGGAACACGATGCCGATGCCGTCGCCGGTCAGCGTGTGCGCATTGGAGGTGGTCTTGTACATCCGGCCCGACCCGCCGGTGGCGAACACGATCGACTTGGCGTGGAAGATGTGGATGTCGCCGGTGGCAAGCTCGTAGGCGATGACGCCCGTTGCGACCGGTCCGCCTGCCGTCTCCGTAATGGCGATGTCGAGGGCGTAGAACTCGTTGAAGAACTCGACGTCGTGTTTGACACAGTTCTGATAAAGCGTCTGCAGGATCATGTGGCCGGTGCGGTCGGCGGCGTAACAGGCCCTGCGCACCGGCGCCTTGCCGTGGTCGCGGGTGTGCCCGCCGAACCGGCGCTGGTCGATGCGGCCCTCTGGGGTGCGGTTGAACGGCATCCCCATCTTCTCCAGGTCGAGCACCGCGTCGATGGCTTCCTTGCACATGATCTCGACGGCGTCCTGGTCGGCGAGGTAGTCGCCGCCCTTGACGGTGTCGAAGGTGTGCCACTCCCAGTTGTCCTCTTCGACGTTGGCCAGCGCCGCGCACATGCCGCCCTGCGCCGCACCGGTGTGGCTGCGGGTCGGGTCGAGCTTGGTCAGCACCGCGGTGCGCGCCCGCGGACCCGCCTCGACCGCAGCGCGCATACCCGCCCCGCCGGCACCGACGATGACAACGTCGTAGCGATGTTCCTGAATCATGTATCAGTCCCCGTCACGAGATGTTCGCGTCGAAGGTGACAAGCACGTAGGTGCCCAGCACCAAGGTGAAGCCCGTCGCCAGCAACAAGAGCGAATTCAGATAGAACTTGGTGGTGTTCTTGCGGGCGTAGTCGCCGATGATGGTGCGCATGCCGTTGGCGCCGTGCACCATCGCCAGCCATAGCAACGCCATATCCCAGATCTGCCAGAACGGCGAGGCCCAACGTTGGGCGACGTAGTTGAAGTCGATCCGGTACACGCCGCCGTCCCAGATCAGCCCGACGAACAAGTGCCCGAGCGCAAGAAAAACGAGGGCGACACCGGAGAACCGCATGAACAGCCAGGCGTACTTCTCGAAGTACGGGATGCCCCTCGGACGCCGGGGTGCGCGCGGATGGTCCAGGCTGGCGGGCCGGTCGTGTTCCTTTTCCTGCACCGGCGCCAGTCGGCCTTCCTTGTGGTGCGGTGTCCAGGGCGCTCCCGCCGACCCACCCGCTGGCGCCGTCACAGGAACCGCTCCGCCATGTGCATACCGAGCACGCCAAGCGCGGGGATCATCACGGCGAACCAGACGCCGAGGACGATCCACAACATCAGCCGCTGATACTTCGGACCGTGCTGCCAGAAGTCGATGAGAATGACGCGCAGTCCGTTGAGGGCGTGATAGAGCACCGCGGCGACCAGCCCCATCTCCATCAGCCCGACGATCGGCGTCTTGTAGGTGTTGATGACCTCGTTGTAGGCCTCTGGGCTGACCCGGACCAGCGCGGTATCCAGCACGTGCACGAGCAGGAAGAAGAAGATGGTTGCCCCGGTGATGCGGTGCAGCACCCAGGACCACATGCCCGGATCGCCGCGGTAGAGGGACCGCCTGGTCGACGGTCGCGATCGCGGAGCCGGTACCGCCGGTTCTGCGGATGTCGCAGTACTCATCTGGCCTCCAACGCCATCGGTGGACGCTTGGGCTCGGCTGATGAAACCCTGCCCAAACCTCGGGGCGACTCTAAACCCAGTTGTACTGCTAAACGAACTACCGTTTAGCCGTCGGCGCACGGTAAACGTCGAAAATTAGGGTTACCTATCTCGTGGCGGTCGGCGCGGGACGGGAGCTTCGGAATGCATTCAGAATCGGCGTAGTGAGGGCGATATGACATCCGATATCGACTGGAAAATGTTGCGGCACAAGGCGACTGAGGAATCTGCTCACGCATACGCGCCGTATTCGGGTTTCCCCGTCGGCGCGGCCGCGCTGGTCGACGATCACCGAATGGTGGCCGGCTGCAATGTGGAGAATGTCTCATATGGCCTTGGTCTCTGTGCCGAGTGCGCTGTGGTCTGCGCCCTGCATTCCAGCGGTGGAGGCAGGCTGATCGCACTGTCGTGTGTGGACGCGACGGGCGAGGTGCTGATGCCGTGCGGGCGCTGTCGTCAGGTGCTGATGGAGCACGGCGGACCGGGGCTGCTGATCGACCACCCGCTCGGACCGAGGCCGCTTTCTGAGCTGCTGCCCGACGCGTTCGGTCCTCAGGACCTCGCACGCCGTAACGAGCCTGCGCACGAGGAAACTCCGTGACCGACTTCGGCGCAAATTAATCTGGTCGCACGTCTATGCCTTTCGAAGCTCTGGCCATTGGAGCAAGCGTGAGTGATCGGGGCCATGGTTGTCGGTGGCTGTCTTTACGGTGTCGGTGTGCAGATGCGCTACCGCTACCGGATCGAACCGACACCGGCGCAGCAGAAGAAGCTGAATCGAATATTCGGGTGTTGCCGGGTGGTGTTCAACGACGCCGTGCGGTTGCGCCAGGAGGCACATCGCGCCGGGGTCGCTCTATCGGATACCGAGATCCAGCGCAGGGTGATCACAATCGCCAAGACCACCGCCGAACGGGGCTGGTTGCGCGAGGTGCCAAGTGTGGCCCTGGTGCAGTCGGTGAACGACGCGCGTCGAGCCTTTCGGAACTTTTTCGATTCGACGGCAGGAAAGCGGAGAGGCCGCAAGGTCGGACCGCCGAGGTTCAAACGCAAGAAGACCAATCGGCAGTCGTTTCGCCTGACCCGCAATGGATTTCGGATCCGTCCCAATGGGCGATTGGAGATTGCCAAGATCGGCGGAGTGGCAGTGCGTTGGTCGCGCGAATTGCCGAGCGAACCGTCGTCGGTCACCATCATTCGCGAGCCCGACGGGCATTATTACGCGACTTTTGTCGTCGAGGTATCGAACATCGCGTTACCGACGACAGAGCGGGAAGTCGGAGTCGATCTCGGGATCACACGATTGGCGTCAGTCGCAGATACATCAGGCGGGTGTGTCGATGTGGGCAACCCGAGGTATTTGCAACGCAAATCGCGCAGGCTCGCGCGACTGCAGAGGGAAATGAGCCGCCGACGGAAGGGGTCCAAGAACAGAGACAAAGCGAGGCGGAAAGTAGCTATTCAGCACGGCAGGGTGGCGCGCTCTCGACGAGACCATCACCACAAGGAGGCCCTGACACTGGTTCGCGAAAACCAAGTGATCTACGTCGAGGACCTAAATATTGCGGGGATGGTTTGCAATCGTTCTTTGGGACGCGCGATCAGCGATGCTGGCTGGTCGCAGTTCGTGAGGATAATCGGCGAGAAGTGCGATCGATATGGCCGTACCTTGCATCGGGTCTCGCGCTGGTTGGCATCCAGCAAGACCTGCAGCGACTGCGGCCATGTGTTGGACGAGCTGGCACTGCGGACCAGAGCCTGGCAGTGTCCGGCCTGCTGCGCAGTACACGACCGAGATCACAACGCCGCCAAGAACATTCTCGCCGCCGGGCGGGCGGAGAGATTAATCGCCGGTGGAGCCTTGGTAAGTCCTCCCACCAGGGAGGCTCGAGGCGATGAAGCAGGAAGCACCTCGACCGCGGCCTAGACGCGCCGGAACCACCGGCGGCAGGATCAGTCAGGAGCACGTCAACGACTTCACATTCGACGCCCCGACGGTCATCAGGACCAAACGCGACGGCGGGGTGTTGTCGGATGCGGCGATCGACTGGGTGATCGACGGCTATACCCACGGCCGGGTGGCCGACGAGCAGATGTCGGCCCTGTTGATGGCGATCTTCCTGCGGGGCATGACCGGCGCCGAGATCGCCCGCTGGACAGCCGCCATGGTGGCCTCCGGCGAGCGACTGGACTTTACGGATTTGCGGCGCGACGGAAAGCCACTGGCGTTGGTGGACAAGCATTCCACCGGCGGTGTCGGCGACAAGATCACCATTCCGCTGGTTCCCGTCGTGATGGCATGCGGGGGAGCGGTGCCGCAGGCAGCAGGACGCGGGCTCGGGCACACCGGTGGAACCCTCGACAAACTGGAGTCCATCCCTGGATTCACCGCCGAAATCTCCAAAGCCCAAATCCGGCAACAACTTTGCGACCTCGGTGCCGCGATCTTCGCGGCCGGTGAGCTGGCCCCCGCCGACCGCAAGATCTACGCGCTGCGCGACGTGACCGGTACCACCGAATCGCTGCCGCTGATCGCGAGCTCCGTGATGAGCAAGAAGATCGCCGAGGG
>JAVXWV010000824.1:0-5929 GCA_032230775.1 Mycobacterium sp.
CTCAGCCCGGCCAGATCACCGGGAATCAGGAAGCACGAGATGCCGCGCGAGCCTTCACCGGTGCGCGCGAACAACGTGTAGAAATCCGCGCGTCCGCCGTGGGTGATCCACGACTTCGACCCGTCGACCACGTACCCGCCGTCGTCGGACTTCTTCGCCGCGCAGCGCAGCGCCGCGGCATCCGATCCGGCCTGCGGTTCGGACAGGCTGTACGCGCCAATCTGCTCACCGCTCAGCATGCCCGGCAGCCAACGCCGCTTCTGCTCGTCGGTGCCGAACGCCAACAGCGGATGCGACGACAGGCTGTGCACACTGACTGCCACCGCGACCGCCGCCCACCGCGCCGCGATCTCCTCGAGCACCTGCAGATAGACCTCGTAGGGCTGGCCTCCGCCACCCCACTCCTCCGGCTGCGGCAGGCTCAGCAGCCCCGCGGCACCCAATTGCGCGAACACGCCTTCGGGGTAGGTTTCGGCCTTTTCGTGTGCATCGACGATCGGGTCGAGCGCCTTGTCGGCGATGTCGCGAGTGAGCGCGATCAGGTCAACGGCATCGTCGGAGGGCAGTAGGCGGTCCACCGGCATGTGCGTGCGTCAGACCTTCTCGGTGACCGAAAGCGCCGAGTTGATCGCGTCGACCCGGTCTTTGGCATCACCGAACAGCATCTGGGTGTTCTGCCGAAAGAACAGCGGGTTCTGCACGCCGGCATAACCCGAGGCCATGGACCGCTTGAACACGATCACATTGTTGGCGTTCCACACCGTGAGCACTGGCATACCGGCGATCGGGCTGCCCGGGTCCTCTGAGGCCGCCGGATTGACGGTGTCGTTGGCGCCGATGACAAGCACGACGTCGGTGTCGTCGAAGTCGTCGTTGATCTCGTCCATCTCCAGCACGATGTCGTAGGGCACCTTGGCCTCGGCCAGCAGCACGTTCATGTGTCCCGGCAGGCGTCCCGCGACTGGGTGGATGCCGAACCGGACGTTGACGCCGCGGTCGCGCAGCTTGCGGGTCAGGTCGGCGACGCCGTACTGGGCTTGGGCGACGGCCATGCCGTAGCCCGGCGTGATGATCACTGAACTGGCCGACTCGAGCAGTTCGGCGGCGCCCTCGGCGTTGATCTCGCGATGCTCGCCGTAATCCTTGTCATCAGCGGGCCCAGCCTCGATCCCGAAGCCGCCGGCGATCACCGAGATGAACGACCGGTTCATCGCCCTGCACATGATGTAGGACAGGTACGCACCCGAGGAGCCGACCAGCGCGCCGGTGACGATGAGCAGGTCGTTGGACAACAGGAAGCCCGAGGCCGCCGCGGCCCAACCCGAGTAGCTGTTGAGCATCGACACCACGACGGGCATGTCGCCGCCGCCGATCGAGGCGACCAGGTGCCAGCCGAGCAGCAGCGCCAGCACGGTGACCACCCCCAGCAGCCACAGCTGCGGGTCAATCACGAACCAGACGGTGAGCGCGGCGAAGACGACCAGCGCGCCGACGTTCAGGAAGTTCTTGCCGGGCAACATCATCGGCGCGGACTTGATGCGGGCCGAGAGCTTCAGGTTGGCGACGATCGAGCCGGTGAACGTGACGGCGCCGATGAAGACTCCGATGACGACCTCGGCCGAGTGGATGCCGAGCATGCCCTCTCCGTGTAGCAGCGCGGCCTCGGATCCGGCGAGATCACGTTCGACGTGCAGATAGCCATTCCAGCCGACCAGCACGGCGGCCAGGCCGACGAACGAGTGCAGCATCGCGATCAGCTCCGGCATGCCGGTCATCTCGACGACCTTGGCGCGCCACAGACCGATGGCGGCACCGATGGCCATAGCGCCGACCAGCAGTGCCGCGCCCAGCGGCTCGATGTGCCGAGCGAATGCCAGCGCGATCGTCGCGATCAGGGCGACGGCCATGCCGGCGATGCCGAAAGTGTTACCCGCCCTGGATGTTTCATGCTTGGACAGTCCGGCCAGCGCCAGGATGAACAGCAGGGCCGCGACGACGTACGCCGCGGTTGCGGTGGTTTCAGTGTTTATCAAGTGGGACATTCCTCTAGCTCCTCGAGAACATCGCGAGCATGCGGCGGGTGACGGCGAAGCCGCCGAAGACGTTGATGCTTGCGAGCAGGATCGCCAGGGTTGCAATCGCGGTGATGGCGACATCGCCGTGCCCGATCTGCAGCAGCGCACCGACGACGATGATCCCGGAGATCGCGTTAGTCACCGACATCAGCGGAGTGTGCAGCGCATGGTGCACATTGCCGATCACGTAGTAGCCGATCACGATCGCCAACGCGAACACGGTCAGGTGCACCTGCAGCGCGGCCGGCGAGAGCGCGATCAGCGCGAAGAGCACCGCCGCGGCTGTGAAGGTCAACCCCAGCCGGCGCGCGATGGACATGTGTGCCTTGGCCGGCTTGGTCTCGACCGAAGCCGTCGCGGCAACCGGCGCCACGGACACCTGGACGGGCGGCGGCGGCCAGGTGATCTCGCCGTCCCGCACCACCGTCACCGAGCGCTGCACCACGTCGTCCCAGTCGAGGATGAGCTTCCCGTCTTTCTCCGGGGTGAGCAGCTTGAGCAGGTTGACCAGGTTGGTGCCGTACAGCTGAGAGGCCGTTGCGGGGAGCCGGCCAGCCAGATCGGTGTAGCCGATGATCGTCACGCCGTTGTCGGTGACGATCGCCTGGTCCTTGACGGTGCCCTCGACGTTGCCGCCGTTGGCCGCGGCCATGTCGACGATCACGCTGCCGGACGTCATCGAGGCCACCATGTCGGCGGTGATGATGCGCGGCGCCGGCTTACCAGGGATCAGCGCGGTCGTGATGATGATGTCGACGTCGCCTGCCTGGTCGGCGTACAGCTGAGCCTCGCGGGCCTTGTAGTCGTCGTCCATCTCCTTGGCGTAGCCGGTGGCCGATACTTCAGCATCTGGCGACTCGATCGAAAGATATTCCCCACCAAGAGATTTGACCTGATCTGCGACCTCGGGTCGGGGATCGGTGGCGCGCACGATGGCGCCAAGGCTCCCGGCCGCACCGATAGCCGCCAGACCGGCCACGCCGGCGCCGACGACGAGCACCTTGGCCGGCGGGACCTTGCCGGCCGCGGTTACCTGCCCCGTGAAGAACCGGCCGAACTTGTTGGCGGCCTCGATGACGGCGCGGTAGCCCGCGATGTTCGCCATCGACGACAGCACGTCCAGTGACTGCGCCCGGGAGATACGCGGGACAGCGTCCATGGCGAGCACGGTGATCGGGCGGGTGGCCAGCTGCTCGACGAGCTCGGGCTTGAGCGCGGGGGAGATCAGGCTGATCAGGGTGGCGCCGTCGCGCAGGCCCGCGATCTCCGCGTTGTCCGGCGCGTTCACCTTGAGCACAACGTCGGCCGTCCAGACCTGCTCGGCGGATCCGACGTCGGCGCCGGCCTCCGTGAACGCCTCATCGGGGAAGGTCGAGGCAGCGCCCGCGTCGGCCTCGACCACTACCTCGTAGCCCAGCTTGATGAGTTGGCCAACCGTCTGCGGCGTCGCGGCCACCCGCGTTTCGCCAGGCAGCGATTCTCTCGGGATCCCGATGATCATCGATTTCGATCCGATCTAGGTTTCTGTCACGGTCCGGTCGGGGCGTGAGGAGGCCCCCCGACACAGCTCGTCGTGGGACGAGTGGAATACGTCAGTCTAAGAGTCGGCCCAAATCAACCGCGCGCCCTGTGGGTCACATGCCGGAGATGCCGGTGTCCCGGTCCGTCAGGTGAGCGTCGAGTCGGGCCGCACCGCGGTCTTCGTCACGCAAAGCGCCGACGAGGCCATGTAGGCCGGCGCCACCCTCACTATCGAGATGTGTGCTTCGCCACCCTGCAAAGCCTCCGCTTTGAGCGCACCGACCAGATCGCTATTCTGGCAGGGCGGTGACGTCGACGTTGTCGCCCTCCAAGCGGTCTGCTGCTTCTGCTGAAACCGGAGTTCCGCGAACTTATCCCGCTTCGGATTGGTACGCCCCCAACGGGGGCAATCTGTTCATCTAGACGGCCACCGAACCGATGAAGCTGCCCGGCTGGTCCTGAGCGAGGAGTGGCAATGAGAAGTGCGCGTGCATGGCTGCGGTGGCGGCTCGCTCAAGTGCTTGGGCGCAATCCGCTCGTGCGGGTCAGTGACCGGGTCGAACTCGCCGTCATCGCGCTGGCCGTTGCGGTGTCGATCGGCATGGTCCCCGTTGCCTGCGCTATCGGCGGCACCGTTACCGAAGCGCAAGCAGGGACGACCCGCGCAGAGCTAGGGCAGACCCAGGAAGCGGCTAGTAATTCCAGCGTGTCCGCCCTCGAGGTCATCGGGACCGAGGGCGCCGCGATTAGCGATGACTACCTGCGGGTCAGTACCTCGCCGCAGCAAGCCCGTATCGACGGCGCCTTTGCGGGAATGACGGTCTGGGTACTGGTGGGTTCGTGCGCGGTAGCTCTCGCCGCGTTGGTGCGTCGATGGATCGCCCGTAGGCGGGAGGCGTCATGGGATTGGGATGCCGCCGCCCTTCTCGTCGGCGACGACGGGACGGACCGCCACCCGTAGGCGCTCGCCGGGGCTCGCCCGGCGCACAGCCGTTAAGGCTTAGACGGGCGGATAGGCCGGTGGTGGATACACGCCACGCAGAATCCAGGCCCACCAGTTGATTCCGAATTCCACCTCGTCGCTCGCGTCATAGTCCGGGTTCGGATCCACGTCATCACCTCTCGCGTAGCGGCCGGTTCTCGCTGAAGTCTAGACCCGCTAGCTGAACCGTGACAGCCCGACGACCTAAACTGTCCAACCAGTTGATTGATACCCCGGACACCGTCTGGGCCTGCATATAGTGAGTCGCCATGCCTCCCACCTCTCCCGAAGCCACCAACGGGATGTCCCGCCGCGAAGAGCTGTTGGCCGTCGCCACGAAGCTGTTCGCCGCGCGGGGGTATCACGGCACGCGGATGGACGACGTGGCCGACGCGGTCGGGCTGAACAAGGCGACGGTGTATCACTACTACGCCAGCAAGTCGCTGATTCTCTACGACATCTACAAGGGCGCCGCGGACTTCACGGTCGACGCGCTGCACGACGACCCGACGGCGTCGGCGCGCGAGACCATCTACCACTTCACCCGGCGACTGCTGGTCGGCATCGCCAGCGATATCGAACGCGGGGCGGTGTACTTCCAGGAGGCCCCCTACATCACCGAATGGTTCACCGAGGATCAGGTCACCTACATCCGCGAGAAGGAAACCCAGGTCTACGAGCATGTGCGCGACCTCATCGACCGTGGCATCGCCAGCGGCGAGTTCTACGACTGCGACTCGCATGTGCTTGCGCTTGGCTACATCGGAATGACGCTGGGCTCCTACCGCTGGCTGCGGCCGCACGGCAGGCGCACCGCGCAGGAAATCGCCGAGGAGTTCAGCACGGCGCTGCTGCGCGGCCTGATCCGTGACGAAACGGTGCGGGTCGAGTCGCCGCTGGGCGTCGATTCAAAAGCACTGCTCGATCGACCTAGAACGTCGTAGTCCGTACGACGCCGGTGATGCCAAGATGAAATTGTGAAATCCACTCTGCTGTCGCGGCGCGATCTCGACTTTCTGCTCTATGAATGGCTGCGCGTCGACGAGCTGACGAAACGCGACCGGTACGCCGAGCACTCCCGCGAAACTTTCGACGGCGTCCTCGACCTGTGCGAGCAACTGGCCACCCGGTACTTTGCGCCGCACAACAAGAAGAGCGACGCGAACGAACCGAGCTTCGACGGGGAGAAGGTAACCGTCATCGGTGAGGTGAAGGAGGCGTGGAACGCGTTCGCCCAGGCCGACCTGATCAGCATGGCGATGAGCCAGGCCCTCGGCGGCGCGCAATTGCCGACCGCGGTTGCCGAAGCTGGGTTCGCCTGGTTCTCCGCTGCCAACGTCAGCACCACCGG
>JAVXWV010000825.1:0-7202 GCA_032230775.1 Mycobacterium sp.
TTGATCTGCTCGCCGCCGAGGCGGGCAACGACGGGCCTGGCCAGGAGGCGTATCTGGACAGGCTGCTCGACCTGCTGCTGATCGCGGTGCTGCGCACCTGGTTCGACCGCGACGAGAACGCACCCACCTGGTGGCACGCGGAACACGACCCGATGGTTGGCCCGGCGCTGAAGCTCATCTACAACAACCCCGCACACCCGTGGACGGTGGCGAATCTTGCTGCGGCCGTGGGTAGTTCGCGTGCGGTGTTTGCGAGCAGGTTTGCTGAGCAGGTGGGTGAGCCGCCAATCGCGTTCCTGACCAGTTGGCGGCTCGCGCTGGCCGCCGATCTGCTTCGGTCGAGCCAGGCAACCATCGCCGCGGTGGCCCGTCAGGTCGGTTACAGCACACCGTTCGCGTTGAGCAGCGCGTTCAAGAGGGCCCACGGGGTGAGCCCGAACACCTACCGCGCGACGGCGTCCTATCCGGCTGATGCGCTGGAAGCGCTCTGACGCCGGGCGGCGAACACTCCGGCCAGCGACGTGGTCGCGACGGTGATCAACGCGCCGAGCATCAAGGCCGACGGTTCGCCAGGAGCGAGCAGATGCTGTTCGGTGCCCAGCGTCGCGGCGGCCACCGGAACACCGAGCTGAGCGGCCGCTAGCACCGCCAATGTCAGGGGCTGACCGAACAACCGGCCAACGCCGTGCGCCAATATCGCGCCCACGCCCAGGCCGACCCCGAGCAGGATCAGCCACGGGTTCTCACCGAGTTCGCGCACTTGCAGCGACGCGCCCAACCAGACGAAGAACAGCGGGCCGAAGAACCCCTCCGTGATGCCGAAGAGCTGGCGGGCCAACCGACGCGGTTCGCCGACCCCAGAGACCACCAGGCCCAAAGCGAATCCGGCCAGCATGATCGACACGTGCGTGGTGACCGCAAGCGCACAGAGGGTGAACAACACGATCAGGCTGATTCGCAGTTCGAGCGCAAACTCGCGGTCATGCGAATAGTGGTGCAGGCGCTCACGCAATCCCCTTCGATCCGCGGCCCGAAACAGCACGAACAACACCGCTGCACACCCTGCTATGGCCAGTGCTCCGAGCGCCGCGCGCGGCGCCTGGGATGGGTTGATCACCAACGGCAGCAACACAATTGACGTGGCATCAGCGATCGCGATCTGCGTAGTCACCGAAAGTACCGGAGGGCCAGTCAGCTTCAGCGAGTCGATCACCGGGAGTGCTAGCGCAGCCGACGACGACGCCATCAGCACGGCGTACATCGGCGCGTGACCGGTGCCGAACACCTGCGCCAATACCACACCCAGTACGGCCGCAACGGCTCCGACTGCGACCGCCCTGAGCAAGGCCTTCGGGATGGCCGACCGAAGTGTCTTGTCCCGCACCGGGACATGCGTGCCAACGACGAACATCACCAGCGCAAACCCGATGTTGGCCAGCAGCGCGAAGGTCGCATCGGTGTGATCGACGATCCCGAAGCCCGTCTTTCCGACCACCAGCCCGGCGACCAGCTCGCCGATAATGACCGGGACCCGGAAATGGGGAAGCGAGGCAAGCAGCGGCCCGGCCATCCCGATGACCGCAAGCAACGCCAGTGTGTGGAAGCCGAACCCGGACATCTCAGCGGTCTACTGCCACGACACCAAATGACAAGGGATGTTGGTGTTTTCGTCGGTGAGGTAGCTCGCGCACACGCGGTGATAGCCGTCGGCGATCTGCAGCGGGTATCCACCAACGGCGCTGCCGCGCACCAGCAGGATCGGCGAGAGCTTCTTGCCGTCGCTGATCTTGCCCAGATCCGCCCTGACGTGAGTGTTGCTCTCCGGCATAAGGGCCAGCCCCGCCGCGCGCTGGATGTCCTTGGCTTTCTGGTACACCGGGTTCGCCGTCTTGAGTGCGGCTACCGTCTTATCGACCGCGTCCTTCTCCGCAAGCATGCTGAGGTAGGTCGCCCCCGCGTCGTAATCGTGTGCCTCAGGTTCGTCCAGCCACTTGACCACCATGGGCGGACACGTTACTCATTCGGCGATCCAGTTGCCATGGAATCCGTATGGAACACGCTGGGGCAGCTTGATTCTGGCAACCGGCTGTGCGGCGAAGTCCGACGCGTCGATGATCACCAGATCGCTGCCGTCGCGCGCCGGGTCGTAGACGTAACCGATGTACCAGCCGCGGCTCTCGTCGGCGGGCCCCGCAGTTGACGGTACGAACACCGCCTCGCCGGGGCCGCCCGGCGATTCCGCGGTGCCGAACGCATGCTCCACAGCATCGCCGGAGGTCAAGTCGTAGCGCACAAGGCGACCGTCGCCGACCGACACCGCGTAGCGAGCAGGCAGGGTGGCCAGCCGGTCGTCGATCCGGGGAAACTCCACCGCGCGGTCGTCGAGCTGGCGCTCGGTCACCGTGCCGGTCGGCAGGTCGATGGTCCAGCTCCACAGAACCCCGTCGGCGTCGAATCCACCTGTGTTCCGCCACAATTCGGGGTACCGGACCGCGTGCACGACGATGCGGCTCCCGTGGGCTCCGGCTGTCTCAAATGCGTTGGCTACGTGGAAGACATAGCAGGGGTCGATTTCAAACCACTGCACCTGCCCGAACGGGTCGTCGCGGCGCATCACACCGAACCGGGCGCCGTAGTCGTCGCTCCACCGGTAGGGCATGTCACCTTCGCCCTTCATCGCGACGTCGAGATTGAATACGATTGGCAGGTCCATGAAGATGACGTGCTCGGCGGTCAGCGCGAAGTCGTGCATCATGGTGTGCGCCTTGACATCCAGCGGCCGGTTCACGGTCAGCTCGCCGTTGGCGTCGGCCCGGTGATAGGTGACATAGGGCTCGAAGATGCTGCCGTAGCCGAAGAAGTGCATCTCTCCCGTCGTCGGGCAGATCTTCGGATGCGCTGTCATCGAATCGACCAGCTTCCCACCGAAGTCGTACGCCCCCAACGTCTCCAGCTCGTTGGAGATCTGATAGGGCAGCGACGACTCGACGAGCGCCAGCGTCTTGCCTGCATGGTTGACTACGTGAGTGTTGGCGACACTGGCCCGCAGGTTGCGCGTGCCGTCGGCCTTGTAGAGCGGGAAGTCGTCGGAGAAGCTGTCGGTTTTCACCCAGCGGTTGCGGTACCAGGCCGCACGGCCGCCCTCGATGCGGACGCCATGGATCATGCCGTCGCCCGTGAACCAGTGCGCGGTCGCCTGCCGCGGGTTGGGCCCGTTGCGCAAGTACCAGCCGTCGAGTTCGCCGGGGATGGCGCCCTCGACGGGCAGGTCGAACTCCGTCAACTCGTCGGCCACAGGCGCGTAGTTGTCGCGCTGAAAGAACTCGCCGGTGCCGAAGAGGGCCGAGGTTGTATCTGTCATGGGTCAAAGATGACAGGTCACTAGTGACATGTCAATAGTGGAGGTACGATCAGCGGGTGAGTTTGCGAATTGCGGCGTTGGGCCTGTTGGCCCAGGAGCCGGGCAGTGGGTACGACCTGCTCAAACAGTTCGAGAAGTCCATGGCCAACGTTTGGCCTGCGACCCAGAGTCAGCTCTACGGGGAACTGAACAAGCTGGCCGACGCTGGGCTGATCGAGGTGTCCGACATCGGCCCGCGGGGCCGCAAGGAGTACCGCATCACCGAGGCCGGCCGGGCCGAGCTTCGGCGCTGGGTGACAAACGCGCAAGACGACCCCCCGCTTCGCAGCCCCGGGCTGCTGCGGGTCTTTCTACTCGGCGAGGTCCCGCCCGAGCAGGCCCGCGACCACGTGGTTGCGATGGGCGAAGACGCCGCGGCCGAGGTCGAGCGGCTGGAAGAGCTGCGCGACTCCATCGACTGGACCGACAGCGACGGCCTCTTTTACGGCCAAGCCGCGCTGGAGTACGGCCTGCGGAGGAGCTCGATGGAAGCGGAATGGGCGAAGTGGCTGGTGAACGCGATTGACAAGCGCCGCCGGAATTAACGTTGCATCGCGATAGATTCCGATATATCGTTGACGCATCGAAAGCGCGAGAGGCGCTTCCACCCAAACGTTAAGGAATCAACAACCATGACTAACCCATTCACCCCACCCACCGGCGGATTCGGCTTCGGCTTCGGGCCCGGCGATCGGCGCGCATTTCATCAGCAACGCAGGCAGGCCCGCCGCGACTTCCGCGAGCATCTTCGCGACCATCTGCGCGAGCACGACGCAGGTCCCGGCTTCGAAGGCGATCCCGGCTTCGGTCAAGGACTCGGCTTCGGTCCCGTTCGCGGCTTCGGCATCGGCACAGGCCGCGGATTGGAATTCGTATTGGATCCCCGCGGCGGGTTCGGCTTCGGCCCAGGCGGACCGCGCGGCCGTGGCCGCGGCGGGCGAGGACGCGGTAAGCGCGGCGACGTCCGCGCCGCCATCCTCAAGCTGCTGGCCGAACGGCCGATGCACGGCTACGAGATGATCAAGGAGATCGCCGAGCGCAGCCAGAACCTTTGGCGGCCCAGCCCCGGCTCGGTATACCCGACGCTTCAGCTGCTGGTCGACGAGGGCCTGCTGGTCGCGCGCGATAGTGAAGGCAGCAAGAAGCTTTTCGAGCTAACCGACGAGGGCCGGACGGCCGCCGACAAGATCGAGACGCCGCCTTGGCAGGAGATCGCCGACGGCTGGAAAGATGAAGCACCCGGTCACATTAATCTGAGCAGCGCGGTCACCCAGCTGATGGGCGCCGTCGCGCAGTCCGCGTACACGTCGAACGACGAGCAGCAGCAGCGCATCGTCGACATCGTCAACAACGCCCGCCGCGAGATCTACCAGATCCTCGGCGAGTCCGAATAGCCAGTGATTTGTGGAGCCCGGGCCGCGGTCAGCGCGGCTCAGGCTCCACAAGTCTTACTGTGGCTCCATGCAGACCTATCCTCTTGGGCAGTTCTCTGTCGGCCGCGTCGGTTTCGGCGCCATGCAGCTACCAGGTCCCGGCGTGCTCGGGCCACCGCGCGACCACGACCAGGCGATCGCGGTGCTCCAGCGTGCAATTGAGTTGGGCATCAACCACATCGACACCGCGCAGTTCTACGGACCCAACGTCGCCAACGAACTGATCCGCGAGGCGCTTTATCCGTACCCGGACAACCTCGCCTTGGTGAGCAAGGTCGGAGGCGACCGCGACGAAAAGGGCAACTGGTTGCCGGCCCAGCAACCCGACGAACTTCGTCGGGGCATCGAGGACAACTTGCGCACGCTGGCGGCCGCTCGGCTGGCCGCCGTCAACCTGCGGGTGATGGGAGCCGGCGATGACCCCAGCTCCCCGGGCGAGGTGGACCGCGAGCTGTTCGACGGTCAGCTCTCCGCGATGATCAAGGCCCGCGACGAAGGGCTGATCGCCGGAATCGGGCTGAGCAGCATCAGCCTCGAGCACCTTCAGATCGCGCTGGACCGCACCGAGATCGTTTGCGTGCAGAACGCGTATAACCTCGTCGACCGCACGTCTCAGCCGGTGCTCGACGCCTGCCTCGAACACGGCATGGCGTTCGTGCCGTTCTTCCCGCTTGGATCGGCCTTCACGTCGGACAACCCTGTGCTGGGCCACCCCGCCGTGCGGCGCGAGGCGGCCAAACTCGGGCGTACCCCGGCGCAGATCGCGCTCGCGTGGACACTCTCGGTGGCGCCGAACGTGTTGCTGATTCCCGGCACCTCGTCTGTAGGACACCTGGAGGAGAACACCGCCGTCGCCGACATCGAATTGGACGACGACATCAAGCGGGAACTCGACGACGCGGCCTGAGCGGTTCAGTCGACGTCGACCCAGTCCAAGGTGCGCTGGACCGCTTTCTGCCAGCCCGCGTAGCCGGTCTCGCGCTGGTCCTCGCTCCATGCGGGCGTCCAGCGCTTGTCCTCCTGCCAATTGGCCCGAAGGTCATCGGGGTTCTCCCAGAACCCAACCGCCAGGCCGGCGGCGTACGCGGCGCCCAACGCGGTGGTCTCGGCGACGACGGGCTTGACGACATCGACACCGAGCACGTCCGCCTGGATCTGCATGCACAGATCGTTGGCGGTGATGCCGCCGTCGACCTTGAGAACCTCGAGATGCACGCCCGAGTCCGCCTCCATCGCGTCGACGACATCGCGACTCTGGTAGCAGATCGCCTCCAGCGTCGCGCGCGCCAGATGCGCGTTGGTATTGAACCGAGACAACCCCACAATTGCGCCGCGGGCGTCCGAACGCCAATACGGCGCAAACAATCCCGAGAATGCCGGCACGAAGTACACGCCGCCGTTGTCCTCGACCTGGCGTGCCAGCGCCTCGCTCTGCGCGGCGCCGCTGATGATGCCCAGCTGGTCGCGGAGCCACTGCACCGCCGAACCGGTGACGGCAATCGAACCCTCAAGGGCGTAAACAGGTTTCGCGTCCACGAACTGATAGCACACCGTGGTCAGCAGCCCGTTTTCGGAACGCACGATCTTCTCGCCAGTGTTGAGCAGCAGGAAATTGCCTGTGCCGTAAGTGTTTTTGGCCTCGCCCGCCTCCAGGCACACCTGCCCGACCATCGCTGCCTGCTGATCGCCGAGGATCCCGGTGATCGGCACCTGTCCCGCGACGGGCCCGTCATCACGAGTGATGCCGTACGACTCGGGGACGGACGACGGCTTGATCTCGGGCAGCATCTGCCGTGGAATGTTGAAGAACGACAGCAGCTCGTCGTCCCAGTCCAGCGTCTCCAGATTCATCAGCATGGTCCGGCTGGCGTTGGTCACGTCGGTGACGTGCGCGCCGCCGCGCGACCCGCCGGTGAGATTCCACAGCACCCAGGTGTCGGGGGTGCCGAAGATCGCGTCGCCGTTCTCGGCGTCGGCGCGCACCCCTTCGACGTTCTCCAGAATCCACTGCACCTTGCCTGCGGAGAAGTACGTGGCGGGCGGCAGGCCGGCCGTTCGCCTGATGACGTCGCCGCGGCCGTCGCGATCCAGTGCGGAGGCGATGCGGTCGGTGCGGGTGTCCTGCCAGACGATCGCGTTGTGATACGGCCTACCGGTGCGTCTATCCCATACCAGCGCAGTTTCCCGCTGGTTAGTGATGCCCAGCGCGGCCAGGTCGGTGGCCGACAGCTTGGTCTTGTTCAGCGCCGACGCGATGACCGACGAGGTGCGTTCCCAGATCTCGACGGGATTGTGCTCGACCCAGCCAGCCTTCGGCAGGATCTGTTCGTGCTCCAGCTGATGGCGCCCGACCTCGGCGCCGTCGTGGT
>JAVXWV010000890.1:0-4354 GCA_032230775.1 Mycobacterium sp.
GCGACGGGTGCCGCATTCGCGGCGCTGGTGTTCCGCGACCCCGACAACATCCAGCTCGAGCTCTTCGCAGTCCGCTGACGCTGCGTTAGGCCGCCAGCGAATCACGGAGAACCCATTCGAGCAGGTCCCGAGATTCGGTACGTTCAGCCACGTGGCGTCCTCTTTCGACCCTTTCGGCCTCGTCGGACTGGCAGAGCAGACCGTTCGCACCGGGGTGAAGGTCGCGAATTGGTACGAACGACAGGTCTTTGGGTATCTGCGGTCGCGGATGGATGCCGTCACGCCGCCTGCGCCGCCGTTGCCCCCGTCGCCGGCCGAGAGCGCCGAGACCCTCGACGCGAAGATGCACACCCTGCTCGACCGCGCGATCGAGCAGAGTACGACGTCGAGCCGGCAGGAGCTCTTTCATAAAATCCTCGACCAGATCGTGCCCGACGAGGCGCGCATCATCGGTGCGCTCTCCGACGGCTCGGCGTCCCCGCTGGTCAACGTCTACGCCAGGACGCTCACCGGACTCGTGGGCGAGGTCGTGCTGGAGAACATGTCGCTCATCGGAAGGACCGCCCACCTCGCGCTGCCGCACCTGACACCGATGTACGTCAGCCACCTGCTGGCGCTTGGGCTCGTCGAGTCCGGCCCCGAGGACACCGCGATGAAGGAGGAGTACGAGATCCTCGCCGCAGAAACCGGCGTGCTGCAGGCCGTCAAGACTGCGAGCCGCGGCCCGATCCCCGCCCGTGTCGAGAGGTACACGCTCCGGCTGTCGTTGCTCGGTATCGAGCTCTGGGCCGCGGCGAACAGTGCCCGGAGCTCGGAGTGACGACCGCGGTCGTCGCGCTGCAGACCTGGGGCCAGATCAAGTCAGACGTCGCGCTCAACTGGTTCATCTACCTGTCTATGCCCCTCATTGCGGCGTTCGTCGGTTACACCACCAAGCTCGTCGCGCTGCAAATGCTGTACCGGCCAATCGAATTCGTCGGAATCGGACCCTTCGGCTGGCAGGGTGTGGTCCCGCGACGCGCAGGCAAGACCGCTTCGGTGACCATCCAAATGCTCACCGACAAGCTGCTCAAGCCGGAGGAACTGCTCGAGAAGATCGACGCCAAGCAGACGATCGAGGATCTGCGGGAGCCACTGTCCAAGACCATTGACGAGATGAGCCGCGAGCTCATGGAGCAGGTGCGCCCCGGACTTTGGGATTCGCTGCCGGACGTCGCCCGCGATGCCGTGCGCACGCGAATGCACGCCGCGGCCCCGAGGGTCGCCGACAACCTGCTGGCCGAGATGAAGGCCGACCTGCCGCGGTTCATCGACCTGCAGTACCTGGCCGTCACGATCCTCGTGAAGAACAAGGAGCAACTCAACGATCTGATGAAAGGTATGGGCGGCGCCGCGATGAAATTCATTCGGCGCAGCGGCATCTACTTCGGATTCGCGATCGGGCTTGTGCAGATGGTCGCGTGGGGCGTCTTTCACAACCCCTGGATCATGCCCGCGTTCGGTTTCTTCACGGGTTTTGCCAGCGACTGGCTGGCCCTGAACCTGATTTTCATCCCGCGCGAGCCGAAGAAGCTGTTCGGGTTCATCCCGATACACGGCGTGCTGCACGCGGAGCGGGAGCAGGTCACTCGCGACTACGCCCACATTCTGGCCAACGATCTGTTTTCCGCCGACGTGATCCTGGAAGCGGTGGTGAACGGTCCCAGCTCCGAGCGCCTCTTCGCGGCAATCGAGAAGGAGATCTCGGAGGCGATCGATGAAGAGGCGGGACTGGCGAAGCCGCTACTGACCCTGACGATCGGCACCAAGCGCTACACCGAGATGAAGGACGCCGTGGTGCAGACGGTGGTCGGCCGACTGCCCGATGCGATGGTGGAGGCCAAGGACTACGCCGCAAAGGCGCTCGACATGGAGAACCTCATCGCCGAGAAGATGGACAAGCTGACCCCGGAGCAGTACGAGTCGATCCTTCGCCCGGTTTTCAAGGACGACGAGATGCTGATGATCACGGTGGGTGCCGTGCTCGGCTTCTGGGTTGGCGAGCTACAGGTGGTTCTCGTGGAGCAGCTCGCCCGATGATCCGCGATTCGGCGCACCTTCACAGCGAGAACCCAGTCGTTCCAACGCAATGGGGCGAACCGTGGGAAGTATGTTGTTCGCATCGCGAGGGTTGGCCGCCGCGCTGTCCCTAGCGCTCGCCGGCGCGGCGACGGTTGCCCCACCGGCTACGGCCGAACCCGAAGACACCGGAGCGTCGGCTCAATCGGTGATCGACAGCCTGAAGGCCGAGGGATACAACGTCGACATCAACTGGCTGACGGGTTACAACACCGAACCGCTGTCGGTGTGCACGGTGGAGAACGTCAACAACCCCGACAGCTCCGCGCCCGCTGCCGGGACGTTCACGACCGTGTACGTCGATGTCTCGTGCCCGAATCATCCGGACGAGTGAAGCTCACCACTTTTCGGTGAACGCGGGTGCGACGAACCGTTGCAGCATTTGGTGTTCGGTACGTGGATCCGCGTCGGGCCACAACAGCAGTGACATCACCAAGCGCACAATCCATTGCGCGGCGGGCGCGTCGTCGCCGGCGAGCCCGGTGAGCTCAGTGGCGAAGTCCGCTACCACCGGAGATGTGGTCAGCCATGTCCAACCGCCGCCCCGCGCCGAATCCAGGAACAGCTGGCCCATCGGATCGCAGCGGATCTCTGCGACTGCCACCTCGATCGCCGTGAGAACGCGTTCCGGACCTGCGCGCCCCTCGACACTGGATCGCACGGTCTCGATGATGCGGGCGGCCGCGCTGGCGAGCACGGCGTCGCGAATCTGTTTCTTGCCGCCGACGTAGCGGTAGATGGTGGCCCTCGAACAGTGAGTCCGCGCGGCCAACGTGTCGACACTGAACGCGTCCATTCCGTCGCGAATGATCAGCTCGGTCGCCGTTGCGTAGATGCGCTCGGTCGCGGTCGCGCGTCGACCGCCGTCAAAGAGCCAGTCGTCGCGTGACATGCATCCGCTTCCTGCTGTGAAACAGTGATCGAATTGATCTTATCTGTGAGACGAATCTGGGAATCGTCTCAACAGTCGGCGCAGGTCGGCCGGGTGGCGTGAGACAACGACGACGGGTTCAGGCCTGCCGTGCTCCTCGACTCTTGGCGGGCCCATTGCCACCGTCGTTCATGCTGGTCAACCTGGAGAAGTGAAGTTGCTTCAGGATCCCATCGATTTCTTCGGCGTCGACGCCCTGCAAGACCCGTACCCCCTCTACGATCGCCTCCGTGCCGCAGGACCGGTCCATCGCATCGGCGAGTCCGGATTTCATCTGGTGTGCGACTGGGCGGCGATCAACGACGCGATCAACCGGCCCGAGGACTTCTCGGCGAACCTGACCGCGACGATGACATTCACGGCTGACGGAACCGTGGTCCCGTTCGAGATGGATGGGCTTGGCGGACCCACTCACGTTCTCGCCACCGCGGACGACCCCGCGCACGCGGTGCACCGCAAGATGCTGGTGCACCAATTGGCGGCCAAGCGGATTCGTGCCATGGAGTTTTTCGTCGCCGAAACCTTCGACCGGCTGTGGACGGACAACCTCCGCGCTGGGCGCATCGAGTGGATGGGCACGTTGGCCAACAGACTGCCGATGATGGTCGTCGCCCAGTTGATCGGCGTGCCTGCCGAAGACGTGGACCAGTTGGTGCGGTGGGCAAGCGCGAGTACCCAACTGCTCGACGGACTGGTCGATCAAGAGCAGCTCGCAGCGTCGGGCGTCGCGGCCATGGAACTGGCCAACTACATCCACGGTCACTTCGAGCTGGCCGCTGCCGATCCCCAGGACAACTTGCTCGGCTCCCTGGCAACCGCCTGCGGCACCGGCGAATTGGACGAACTCACCGCGCAGGTGATGATGATCATCCTGTTCAGCGCAGGCGGCGAATCGACTGGCTCGCTGCTCGGCAATTCGATGGGGATCCTGGCCACCCGCCCCGATATTCAACGACAGCTGCGTGAGAAACCCGACCTGCTCGGCCCTTTCATCGAGGAGGCGCTGCGATTTGAACCACCGTTCCGCGGCCACTATCGTCACGTCGTCGCCGACACCACATTGGGGGGAATGGACCTGCCCGCCGGATCACGATTGCTCCTGCTGTGGGGAGCGGCGAACCGGGATCCGGCCCAATTCGATGCACCACATGAGTTCCGGCTTGATCGGCCAGGCAGCAAGGGGCACATCACCTTTGGCAAGGGAGCGCACTTCTGTGTCGGCGCCGCGCTGGCGCGCTTGGAAGCCCAGATCGTTCTACGCACGGCGTTTGACCGCACCTCGCGAATCGACGCGGTCGATATCGG
>JAVXWV010000042.1:0-8370 GCA_032230775.1 Mycobacterium sp.
AAGATCGGCTGCGAAAACGCCAAGCGCTTCTACGCGCTTAGTTGACCTCGAAATCAACGACGTCGCGTCTTGTCGCCAACGTCCGCAAAACGCCGAAACCGTAGCGCTCGGCGTCGGTACGGTCAATGCCGTGGGGGAAACGTCATACGCAACCTGTGGCGATCTCAGCCTTGCGTATCAAGTATTCGGCGACGGGCCGGTCGAGCTAGTCGTCGCCGGGCCATTCGCCAGCCACGTCGAGCTGTTCTGGACCCAGCCCGAGTTCAAGGCGTTCTTCGATCAGCTCTCCACCTTTTGTCGCATCGTGCTGTTCGACAAGGCCGGTGTCGGGCTGTCGGACCCGGTCCCGCGAGTTCGCAACCTCGATGATCGTGCTGGTGAGATCGAGGCGGTCATGGACGCCGTTGGGTTTTCCAGTGCCGCGATCCTGGCGTTGAGCGAGGGCGGCCCAGCTGCGATCGTCTTCGCGGCTAGCCGACCGCAGCGGACGCGCGCGTTGATCCTGGCCAGCACGTTCGCCTATGTGGGACGGTTCGGCTGGGATGAAGTGTCCGCCGACTCGGCCGAGGTTCGGGCGCGAGTCCTGCCCGAGCTGGGTGAGAAGTACACGCCCACAGTGGAGCAGATCGCCCGCATCCAGACGTTCGGCCGCGCCGTCCGCTCGGAGTGGGGCAGCGGCGCCGCACTCAAGTCACTGATTCCGTCGGTCCGGTCAACCCGCCAGTTGGGCACGTTAGAGCGCATGAGCGCGAGCCCCGGGATGGCGCGCGCGACACTCGAAGCGATGTTTCGGATCGACGTCCGGTCGATCCTCCCGACGATTAGCGTGCCCACCCTCGTGATCCATGCCCGTGATGACGTCGGCATTCCCTTACAGGCGGGCGGTCGGTACCTCGCCGACCACATTCCCGGCGCGCAGATGCTCGAGGTGGACGGTACCGACCATGCGCCCTGGTTCACCGACCCCGATGCGATCCTGAACCGGATCGAGGAGTTCCTCACCGGCGGGCACGCGGCGCCATCTCAGTCGCATCGCGCCCTGCGCACTGTCTTGTTCACCGACATGGTCGAGTCGACGCGGCGCGCCGCCGCTGCGGGCGATGAGCGCTGGCGGGCTGTCCTGCATCGTCTTGGCGAAATCACGGCCGACCTTGTCGAACGATTCGGCGGCACGGTGGTTAAGAGCACCGGCGACGGCCACCTCACTACGTTCGACGGGCCGACGCAGGCGATCCGCTGCGCGGAGGCATTGCGCGATGAAGCCGAGAGGCTGGGCATCGAAATCCGCCAAGCCATCCACACGGGTGAATGCGAATTGCTGGAGGCCGATATCGGGGGAATCGCCGTGCACATCGCCGCGCGGATTCTCGGTCAGGCCGGCGCGGGCGAGATCCTCGTCTCAAGCACGGTTCGGGATCTCGTTGTCGGATCGGGCACGGGTTTCGAGGGCCGCGGCACCGTTGAGTTGCGTGGCGTACCCGGCCTGTGGCAGCTCCTGGCGGTCGATCGCTCTGGCCCGCGTGCGGGATCGACCGAAGCGGACCTGGCATCAGCGCCCACCCCGGGTCCGCGGACAGCGATGCGGCAGTCGGACCGTGCCGTGGAGGTGGTTGCCAGGCGGGCGCCGTGGATGCTTAGGGGGATGGCTCGCCTGACCAGCAGTCAGATCACAGCGCGAAATCGATGACGCCGCGGACGATTTCACCGTTGAGCAGGTCGCGGTAGCCCTCGTTGATCTCGTCGAGCGCATACCGCCTGGTGATCATCTCGTCGAGCTGCAGCAGGCCCGCCTCGTACAGTCGAGCGAACCGGGCGACGTCGACCCTTGGGTTGCACGACCCGTACACCGTGCCTGCGATGGTCTTGTTCCACAGGGTGAACTCCTGCAGGTTGATGGCGATCGAACCCGTCGTGCTGGCGGACATCCCCGTCAGGACGCAGGTTCCGCCCTTGCGGGTCAGGCTCAGCGCAGGCTGAACGTCTTGTTCGGAGATGATCGAAGGGGAGACGACGACGCTGTCGGCCATCACGCCGCGAGTCAACTCTCGCAACAGAATCGCTGCTTCGTCGGTGTCGGCTGCGGTATGGGTCGCGCCGAACTGCAACGCCGACTTCCGTTTGAACTCAACGGGATCGACCGCGATGATGTGCGCGGCGCCGTTGATCCGCGCGCCCTGGACCGCAGCGGTACCGATGCCGCCGACACCGATGACGACGACCGTGTCGCCCGTCTTGACGTTCGCACGGTTCTCCGCCGACCCATAGCCGGTCGGAACCCCGCATGACAGCAGGGCCATTGGGAGCAGCGGCAGGTGCGGATCGATCTTGATGATCGAATCAGTAGAAACCACTGTGTGTTTCGAGAATGCGCCGACCTTGGACAGGTGGCCGAGGTCGCGGCCATCGGCGGTGTGATGGCGGAAGGTGCCGTCGGTCGGCATGCCGGGAACCATCACCTGCGCGCCCATATCGCAGATGTACTCCATCCCGGAGCTGCACCACCTGCACTGTCCGCAAACCGCGACAAACGACATCACGACGTGGTCGCCCGGCGCGAAGTCCGTCACGCCATCGCCCACTTCGAGAACCACTCCCGCGCCTTCGTGGCCGCCGATCATCGGGAACATCGAGGGCAGACCGACCGCCGCCATCACCTCATTGGAGGCAGACATGTCGCCGTTGAGGATGTGCTCGTCGGAGTGGCAGAGCCCGGCGGCGGCCATCTCGACAAGCACCTCGCCTGCGCGAGGCGGGTCCAGCTCGAATTCCTCGACAGACCATGGGCCGCCGACATCATGCAGGATCGCGGCGCGGCTCTTCACGCTCGAGCTCGTCTTGTCGGCTCAGCCGACGTGGGACGGAAGGTCACTGGGAGGTGCTTCGGCGAGCGGAATGGCATGCCGACGATCTTGGTGTCGTCGTCGGGCACGAGCGTCAGGTCGGTGACGCGATCGAACAGGCTGTTCAACATGGCCTTCGTTTCGACCCTGGCCAGGTGCATGCCGAGGCAGCTGTGTATACCGCCTGCGAAGGAGATGTGCGCGCGTCGCGGTCGATGGATGTCGAACACCTCGGGGTCGGTCCAACGCGATTCGTCGCGATTGGCAGCACCCATACAGAGGTTGACCTGCGCGCCCTCGGGGATCGTCTTGCCGTGCATCTCGACATCGCGGGTGGTATTGCGCGCCACCAAGACCAAAGGGGTCTCGTATCGAATCCCCTCCTCGATCGCGGCCGAAATGAGGTCACGATCCCGCTGAACCGCCTCGAGTTGGTCGGGATGTGAGAGGAGTAGCGCCAACAGGTTGCCCGACGACCGATAAGTCGTCTCAAGCCCAGCGGGCAGAAGCAACCGCAGAAACGAGATGATCGCGTCGTCGGTGAGCTTCTCGCCGTCGATCTCGGCAGCGACGAGATCGCCGATGACGTCGTCGGTCGACTTGCTGCGGCGCTGGTCCACCTGTTCTTGAAAGTAGGTGCCCAGTTCTACGGATGCCGTCAGACCCGCCTCGATGTCCTCGCTGATCGAGATCAGCTGCAGCGACAGCCGCCGGAACATCTCGAGGTCCTCCTGCGGCAAGCCGAGCAGTGCGGCGGTGACCCTGGTGGGGAATTCGAACGTCAGCGCCTTGACCAGGTCGGCCTCGCCGTCATTCTTGAACTCGTCGACCAGCTGGTCGCAAATCGGGTCGATCACCTCGGGTTCCCACTTCATGAGCGCGCTCTGCCGGAATGCCTTCGCCACCAGGCTGCGATGGTCGTGATGCTGCTTGCCGTGCATGCCGAGGATCGTCGGTCCGAAGACGAGGCCGATTGTGGCGTTGTACATCTCCGAGCCGAACACCGTGTCCTCGCGGAAGGCCGCGAAGACGCTCTCGAAATCGAACAGCGTCCAGTTTTCAGAAGTTTTGAGCTCCGGTGGCATCAGGTCGCTCTCCATGAGCGTGCCGCGCCACACGGGCGCGGTCTTGCGCATGTGCGCGAAGTAGGCGTAGGGATCGCTCGCCAAGTCCGGGGCGCTCGACTGATCGTGCGAATCGGTGCTGGTCGTCACCTATGCCTCCCGGGCAGCAGCATCTAGCGGCTCTGTCGCACTATCTTTACTATTTTAGGTATTCTAGGTCAAGGTAACTGAGGGGACGTGATGCAGCGCCGACCGGTGTGTGCGATCGAAGACCTGCCTCCTGGAAGCATGAAGCTGGTGCAGGCTGGCAAGTTCGGCGTTGGCGTCTACAACATCGACGGCGCGCTCTATGCGATCGCGAACTACTGCTCGCACGAAGGGGCGCCGCTTTGCTCGGGATATGTCGGAGGCACCAACGAGTTCGCGCCTGACCTGCCCGGTCAGCTGCGGCACGTGCGGGCAGGCCGAGTCGCGCGATGCCCCTGGCATCAGTGGGAGTTCGACATCACCACCGGGGTCAACCTGGCGGATCCTCGCAAGCGCGTCCGTACTTACGAGGTCGACGTCGCCGACGGGCAGGTGTACCTCATCGCATGAGCCCCGTCATCGACGCAGGAGTCCAACCGCATTTCCGCTACAACGCGGAGATCCGTCGCTACCTGGCGCCCACGCACAAGCTGCGGTCCATCCCGGACGTCGAGCAGCAGTGGTACCAGGCTCCCGGCGGGGATTACCGCCAGGACCTCTACGGCGACGGCTACCCGGGCTCCGATCCCGACACCGTGGCGAAGCACCTGTTCACCGAGGCAGGGGTCGACTACGCGATTCTCAACCCGCTGACGCGCGGCAACATCGCCGACTACCTGCTCAACAGCCGGATCTGTGCGGCGGTGAACGACTGGCTGTTGGATCGATGGCTCGAGCCAGACACCACCGGCAGATTCCGTGGCACCATCCGCGTCAATCCGGAGGACGTCAGGGGCGCGGTCGCCGAGATCGAACGGCTGGCCGACCACCCGAAGATGGTTCAGGTCGGCGTCCCGCTCCAGTCACGGGAGCCCTACGGCAAGCCGATCTTCGAGCCGATCTGGGAAGCGGCGGCGGCGCACGGCCTGCCGGTCGCGGTACACATCAACGGAGGCAACGGCGTCGATCACGCGCCGACGTTCGCGGGCCACGCATATACCTATCCCGGGTATGCGGCGTTCATGCCGCTGAACTCGTTCGTGCACCTGGCCACGCTGATCATCGAGGGCATGTTCGGCAGGCATCCTGACCTTCGGTTCGTGTTCGCCGACGGCGGCTACGACATCCTCACCCCACTGATGTGGCGGCTCGACACCTTCTGGATGTCGATGCGGGACCAAACCCCGTGGGTAGACCGCTATCCCAGTGAATACCTTCGCGACCACGTGCGGTTCTGCTCGTCGGCATTGGACGGACCGACCGACGCCGGTCACGCCGAGCGATGGCTGAATTTCACCGACAAGGCGGACCTGCTGATGTACGGGTCGAGCTATCCGCACTGGTCGACGTCCAAGCCTGACGATGTGGTCGCCGGGCTCAACGACGTGCAACGTGAAAAGGTGTTGTGGCGTAACGCAAGTGACCTCTACGGGGTCGGGTTGGAAGTCGAGGGGAGTCTGCGATGACAGGACGGCGGACGAGAGGAGCACCATGACAATCACAGAACGTGCAGAGAATGCCGTAGCCCAGGACATCGCGGTGACGATCGTCGACACCGACGTGCATCCGCTGCCGGTGTCGGGAGAGGTGCTCAAGTCGTACGCGCCCGCGGAGTGGAAGGACAAGCTCTGGCCGACTGGTAACGCCGTCTCGCCAGTGCCGCACTTCTACGACACACCGGACTCGTACAAGACGAATTCCTTGCGCGTGGACGCGGCTCCGCCGGGGGGTGGTGTCGCTGGGAGCGATCCCGATTTCGCCGCCAAGCAACTCCTCGTCGACGCGGGCGTGAGCATCGCAATGCTGGAGCCGATGTGCGATGCGCAGCTGCCAGAGGCCGAACATGTACTCAAGGGCACGCACAACGACTGGCTGGCCGACGTCTGGCTCGGTGATAACAACTGGCACGGACGCTGGCGGGGAGCGATCAGCGTCACCGCTCAGGACCCGCACGCCGCCGCCCGAGAGATCGAGCGCTGGGCCGGGCATCCGTACATGGCCGAAGTGTTGATGACGCCCCAAACTCGCGGGATTCCTTTCGGCAGTCCGCATTTCGATCCACTGTACGAAGCCGCTGCCCGCAACAGCCTTCCTGTCGCAACCCACCTGATGGGCCAGACGCCGTTCGAACTGATCCCTGTCTACCCGGTCGGCAACCCCGCGCATTGGCACGACTTCTTCGCGTCGTGGCCGCTGCTGTATGTGTCGCATCTGATGAGCCTGGTGTTCGACGGCGCGTTCGACCGCCATCCCGATCTGCGGGTCGTTTTCGTCGAGGGCGGCTTCACATGGGCGATGCCTGCGATGTCGCGGATGGACCGGATCTGGGAGCATCGCAAGGCAGATCTGCCCCACGTGCGCCGCAAGCCGTCGGAGTATGTGCGGGAACATGTCCGGTTCACCACGCAGCCACTGGAGGACATCAACGTCGAGATGTACCGGGATTACATCGAGATGATGGACCTCGGCGACAACATCATGTTCTCCACGGACTACCCGCACTGGAGCTACGACTCGCCCGACTGGGCGATCAGGCGATTCCCCGCCGATCAGCGTGAGCGGATCGTGCGCGGCAACGCGACAGCACTGTACAAGTTGCCGTCGACGGTCAAGGCGCTCCCCGGAGAACAGCCGGCCGCCGATGACTTCACCGTCTGACGACGACGTCGCCAAGGCGCTGACAGATCTGGTCCGCGACTACGACAATTACTGGTCGAGCCTGGATATCGGCTGCCTGGCCGATCTTTGGGAGCGCGACGATCCACAGCCGATCTATGTCGGTGACGAGTACGCGGCACCGCTGATCGGCAATGACGAGCTGGATCGGCACTGGGCCCGCATCGCGGGCAGGCTCAAAACTGCGTCCGTGTTGTCGACGCTGCATGAGTTCGACGTGGTCGACGACACCGTCGTGCGTGCCCTCTTGCTCAGTCAGTGGCGCCTGACCGACAGGGAGGCCGCCGCGGAACGTACCGGCACGAGCTGGATCACGTGGTTCCTGGTCCGTCGCGGCGAGCGATACCGGATCTTTCACCAGATGGAGTCGCAGGTCTATTTGGCAGACAACGAGGGAATGTAATTGTGGCCCGCCGCTATGGGTTTGCGGCGCGGCGCTCCACCTCGAGCGGTACCACAGGTTCGCGTGCTGCGGGCCCACGAGTGATGGCGTGAAGCCGGATCTCCGGCAGGTCGACGGACGGGTCGACGGTGTCCAGCCATGCAACGGCCTCCGCCACGTCGGTGGCGCGGATGGCATACATCTCAAATGGGACGTCCTGCAGCATGTCGGTCTCGACCGGGCCGGGCGTCACGATATGCACGTTGATGCCGTCGCGGTCGACCTCCTGCGCCAACGCAAGGGCAAACGCGTTCATGCCTGCCTTCGATGCCGAGTACGCGGTGCGCGCCCGCATCGGTTCGTGCGCGGCCGACGACGAGATGAACACGAACCGCGACCCGGCTTTCATCCTCGGCAGTGCGGCCGACGTGACGACGAAACACGAATCCAAGTTGGCGGATATCGTTGCGCGCCACTGTTCGAAAGTCTGTTTACGGGCGTAAGTTCCACCGAGAATCCCTGAGGCGTGGACGAGCAGGTCGATCTCACCGGCCGCCTGCACCGCAGGCTCGAACTTGTCCGGGTCGGTCGCGTCGGCCACGACGTAGCGCGCGCCCATCTCTTCGGCCGCCGCCCGCAGCGGATCCTCGCGCCGCGCGGTGAGGACGACGTCGTAGCCGAGCTCGGCGAGCTTGCGGCCGCAGGCCTTTCCGATGCCGCCACTACCGCCGGTGATCAAGGCCGTTCGCACGCAGCACCTTTCAACGTTGGCGTCGCGCCAGCGCTTGCGGCGACAGCGCCACGATCCGCTGCTCGGGATCGGCGGCGAGGAAGAACGACTGGGTGTCGTCGATGTGGCGCGCCGACAACTTGCGGGCCCGCTCGGCATCGCCTGCCTCGATCGCATCGGCGATCTTGTTGTGAATGCCGATCGCGATGCGGCGCTTGCTTATCGATGGGTACTCGCCTCGGGCCGCCGTCTCGTCGGCCCACCACTGCAAGTGGCTGCTCCATAGCGTCTCAAGGCTGCCAACCACCGCGATCATCGTGTGGTTGCCGCAGCCGCGGACAATCTCGTCGTGGAAATGGCCGCCGATCTCGGTGAAGCGGGCACCGTCCTCGATGTGTTCGGCCATCGCCTCGTTGAGTTCCTTGAGCTTTGGAACCAGCATCTCGCCACGGTCCGGCCGCTTCGCCGCCAGCGCCGCGCACATCGGGTCCA
>JAVXWV010000873.1:0-12626 GCA_032230775.1 Mycobacterium sp.
GACGCCGCAAAGGCGGGCAATGCCAGCCTGTTCGTCAACGGCATCGACCCCGGCTTCGCCAACGACCTGCTTCCGCTCGCGCTGGCAGGCACATGCCAGAGCATCGAGCAGATCCGCTGCATGGAGATCGTCGACTACGCCACCTACGACAGCGCCACCGTGATGTTCGACGTGATGGGCTTCGGCAAGCCGCTCGACGAGTTGCCGATGCTGCTGCAGCCCGGCGTGCTGAGCCTGGCGTGGGGGTCGGTGGTCCGCCAGCTCGCCGCGGGCCTCGGCGTCGAACTCGACGAGGTCAACGAGACCTACGTCCGCGAACCCGCGCCGGAGGACTTCGACATCGCCGCCGGCCACATCCCGAAGGGCAGCGCCGCCGCACTGAGATTCGAGGTGCGCGGCATGAAGGACGGCAAGGCCGCCGTCGTCCTCGAACACGTCACCCGGCTGCGCGACGACCTGCGCCCGGACTGGCCGCAACCCGCCCAGGAAGGCGGCTCCTACCGCGTCGAGGTGACGGGCGAGCCGTCGTACGCGTTGGACGTTTGCCTGAGCAGCCGCAAGGGCGATCACAACCACGCCGGATTGGTCGCAACGGCGGCGCGCGTTGTCAACGCCATCCCCGCGGTCGTGGACGCCGCACCGGGTATCAGGACCACGCTCGACTTGCCCCTGATCACTGGAAAAGGGCTGTACGCTGGGTGATAGCTCGGGGACTTGAAAAGAAGGACTGCCTATGCGGCACATGCGTTACTTCACCCCGATGGTCATTGCGGCAGGTGCTGCGGGGGCACTTCTCATCGCCCCCGCTGCCGTCGCCGACACCACACTGCCGACCTGTACGAGCGTCGGCGGCGTGACTGACATGGGCGCTGGGACGACCGAATGCGCCACACCGGGCAACGTCCAGCTAAACGCCACCCCGCCCGAACCGGACTACGTCTATCCGTGGGATGACGAGTTCTATGGTCCGGCGTTGATCATGGGCGGTGGAGACTACGGCCCCCACGGCGGCGGCGGCCACGGCGGCCGCTGACCGAAGATTTCCCACTGGCCCATTAAGGAGGCCAACAATGCGAACCAGGCTTCGCACCCTCACACCGATTTTGGCGGCTGCAGGCGTTTGTGCCGCAATCGCGATGGCACCGGTCGCCGCCGCCCAACCCCGATGCACGACCACCGCTCCCAACACGACGCAGTGCCAGACCAACGGAAGCACTCAGATCGTCACCTCACCCCAGCAGAACAACAACTGGGGCGGCTGGCCGTGGTGGGGCGGCGGCGGCATAGTCATCGGCCTCGGCGGTTGGGGAAGGTAGCCCACCCTCGCTAGCCTCGCCGATAGGTTTCGTCTAACCTAACTTTTCTATTCGCATTACCGGATAGAGAGTGGGTTAGTTGATTCAGGACAGCGAGGCACGGCTGCGACCGAGCTGGTATCTGCTTGGCCCTGCGTTCGTCGCCGCCATCGCGTACGTCGATCCCGGCAACGTCGCTGCCAACGTCAGCGCCGGCGCGCAGTACGGCTTCCTGCTGGTCTGGGTCATCGTCGTGGCGAACGCCATGGCGGGACTGGTGCAATACCTGTCGGCCAAGCTCGGCCTGGTCACTGGCCGCTCGCTACCAGAAGCCGTCGCCGACCACACCCGCAGCCCGACCCGCATCGCGTATTGGCTGCAGGCCGAATTAGTCGCCATGGCAACCGATCTCGCCGAGGTCGTCGGTGGCGCGATCGCACTGCACCTGCTGTTCGACTTGCCACTTCTGGTCGGCGGAGTGATCACCGGAGCGGTGTCGCTTGTGCTGCTGGCGATCCAGAACCGACGCGGCCAACGCACTTTTGAGCGGGTCATCAGCGGGCTGCTGTTGGTCATTGCGATCGGATTCCTGACAAGCCTGTTCGTCGAACCTCCTTCGGCGGGTGCGGTGGTTGCGGGTCTGCTTCCGCGGTTCGAGGGCTCCGAGAGCGTGCTGCTGGCCGCCGCGATGCTCGGTGCGACGGTGATGCCGCACGCGGTGTATCTGCATTCCGGCCTCGCCCGCGACCGCCACGGTCACCCCCCGGCGGGCAGGCAGCGCCGCTGGTTGCTCAAGGTGACGCGGCTGGACGTCGGGCTGGCGATGCTCGTCGCGGGTGCGGTGAACCTGGCGATGCTCCTGGTGGCCGCCACCAACCTGCAGGGCCGTGACAACACCGACTCCATCGAAGGCGCGCATGCCGCGGTCCGCGACACCCTCGGCCCGACGGTCGCGCTGCTGTTCGCCGTCGGACTACTGGCCTCCGGTCTGGCCTCGACGTCGGTGGGCGCCTACGCGGGGGCGATGATCATGGGCGGCCTGCTGCGCAGGTCGTACCCGTTGCTGCTGCGCAGGCTCGTCACCCTGATCCCGGCGCTCGCGGTCCTGGCTATCGGTGTCGACCCCAGCCGCGCGCTGGTGTTGTCCCAGGTCGTGCTGTCTTTCGGCATTCCGTTCGCGCTGATCCCGTTGGTGCGGCTGACCAGCAACCGCACCCTGATGGGAGAGGACACGAACCACCGCGTGACCACGGCCCTCGGGTGGATGGTCGCCGCGTTGATTAGTGTGCTGAATGTGGTGCTGATCTATCTGACCGTCAAGGGCTGATGCGCAGTCCCGATGTCGCCGGCCGAGCGGCTCCGGCGCATCATCGCTACTTCGCGTACGGGTCCAACCTGTGCGTGCGACAGATGGCGCGGCGATGCCCTGGCGCCGTCGATCCCCGGCCCGCGAAGCTCGCCGATCACGACTGGCTGATCAACGAGCGTGGGGTGGCCACCGTCGAGCCGTTCGACGGCTCCGAGGTGCACGGCGTCGTCTGGCGGCTGACCGACCACGACCTGGCGACGCTGGACAGCGCCGAGGGCGTTCCGGTTCGGTATCGGCGCGACCGGCTGACCGTTCACACCGACGACGGCCCGTCCGACGCGTGGGTCTACATCGACCATCGCGTGGATCCCGGCCCTCCGCGACCTGGGTACTTGGAACGCATCGTCGACGGCGCGGTGCACCACGGCCTGCCCAACCGCTGGATCGAATTCCTGCGGCGCTGGGATCCCGCGCACTGGCCCATGCGTGTCAACAGATCGAGTTCGGCTGCGCCTCAGTCACTTTCGGAGCTGCTTGTTGATCCCGCAGTCATCGAGGACAGCACGCTGCGTTCGCGGTTCGGCTTCCTGGCCATTCATGGCGGCGGGCTCGAGCAGATGACCGCCGTCATCGCCGAACGCGCCGCCGAGGCCGTAGGCGCGTCGGTGTACGTGCTTCGCCATCCCGACAACTATCCGCATCATCTGTCCTCGGCGCTGTACCGCGCGCAGGAATCCGAGCGGCTGGCCGAGTTCCTCGACCACGTCGAGGTCGCGGTGTCGCTGCACGGATACGGCCGCATCGGGCGCAGCACCCAGTTGCTGGCCGGCGGCCGCAATCGCGCACTGGCCGAACACCTTTCGCACCACGTCAAGGTGCCGGGGTACCAGGTCATCACCGACCTGGACGCGATCCCGCGCGAGCTGCGCGGCCTGCACCCCGACAACCCTGTCAACCGCGTGCGCGGTGGCGGCACGCAGCTCGAACTGACGCCGCGTGTGCGGGGCATCAGCCCACGAAGCGGATTGCCGGGCGACGACGGACTCACCCCGGCGACGTCCACGTTGGTGCGGGGCCTCGTCGCGACCGCGCGCTCGTGGCAACCAACTTCGGCTTAGTCGCCCGCGTAGACGCGGTCGCCGCGCAAATAGGTTCCGACGACGCGCACGGCGTCCAGGTCGGCGGCGGGTACAGTCCGTGGATCGCGGTCGAGCCACACGAGGTCGGCGTCGGAACCGGGCGCGATTGTGCCCCATTGTCTTTCGGCGAAGGCCTGTCGTGCTACGGCTGCGGTGTAGGCGCTCAGTGCCCGTTCGACGGACATGATCTCGTGTGGCGTCCACCCGCCGCGGGACACCGCCACCGCGATCCCCTTCAGCGGTGAGCCCGACGACACCGGCCAGTCCGAGCCGAACGCCAGCGGCGCACCGGAGTCGTCGAGACTGCGGATGCGGTACTGCTTCGCGCCACGCTCGTCGCCCAGCCGTGGAATCGTCAGCTCAACCATCAACGGATCGAGCTGCGCCCATAGCGGTTGCATGTTCGGTATCACGCCCAATGCGGCGAAACGGTCGATGTCTGCGTCGTCGACGAGTTGCGCATGCGCGATCACCGGGCGCCGGTCACGCGGCCCGTTGGTGGCGACGACATGCTCGATGGCGTCCAGCGCCTGACGAGCCGCCGCATCGCCGATCGCGTGGATGTGGATCTGGAACCCGAGCGCGTCGACGGCTCGCGCCGCGTCGGCGAGGTTTTCCCACACCTGCATGCCCCTGCTGTTCCCCGGGTCGCTTCGCTCCTGCCCTCCGTGGTCGTGCAGCGAGCCGCAGTACGGCGCGAGCAGCGCCCCGGTCTCGTTCTCGATGACCCCGTCGGCGAAGAACTTCACGGTGTTGGCGGTCAGTAGAGGTGACGCGATGTCCTGGACGCGACGACGCGCGTCGGCGAAGTGCTCGAGCTGTGAGTCGAAGTAGCGAGGGTCCGCGTATAGGCCGAGGTTGAACCGCACCGCCAGCTTGTTCTGACGTGCCGCGTCGAGGTAGGTGTCGACGTCGCCGGGCTCCACCCAGGCGTCCTGCACCCAGGTCACGCCGCGGGCCAGGTAGTAGTCGGCGGCCGTGCGAAGGGCGTCGACGCGCACCTTCGGATCGCGTTCGGGCACGACGTTATGCACCAGGTCGACGGCTCCCCACTCCCGCAGCGTGCCAAGCACCGAGCCGTCGGCCCGTCGTGGAATGGCGCCGAGCACCGGGTCAGGGGTGTCGGCGGTGATCCCTGCGCGCTCGAGCGCGACGGTGTTGCACCACACGGTGTGGTAGTCCCACGCGCGCAGCACGACCGGCCGGTCCGGGATCGCGGCGTCAAGCCAGCGCGCATCGAACAGACCGTCGGGAGCCAGGCTGCTGTCGTACGAAGCACCGACGATCCACTCGTCGTCGGGATGCTCGGCGGCGAATCTCCTTACCTCATCGACGATCTCGTCGACCGAATTGCACCGCCGCACCTGTGGCCCGACCGCCTCGAGGCCGCCCGGCAGCGGGTGGGCGTGTCCATCGCCGAACGACGGCATCAGAAAACCACCGTCGAGGTCGACGTGTTCGGCACCCGCGGCCAGCGAGCGCGCCCGCTCGCCTACCGCCTGCACCGCTTCGTCGACCACCAACAGCGCGTCGGTGGTCTGGCCGTTGACACCGGTCCAGATGGTCCCACCAGCGAAAAACGTCGAGGGCACTCCGCGACGGTACGACAACCATCCATCGACCGCACGGCTCCGAATACCTCGATGTGGACCGCATACACCCGTACGAACGCTCGGTCGCCGTCATCGGCAGCGGCGTATCCGGCTTGGTCGCCGCGTACGCGCTGTCGGCCCGCGACCGTGTCACCCTCTTCGAAGCCGACACCCGCATCGGCGGGCATGCCCACACCCACTACGTCGATCGGGGCGACGGCTACACCGTCGGCGTCGACTCGGCCTTCCTAGTGCACAACGACCGCACCTACCCGACGCTGTGCAGGCTGTTCGACGAGCTGGGCATCGCGACCCAGGACACCGACATGTCGATGTCGGTGCGCGACGACGCGAGCGGACTGGAGTACGCGGGCGCGCGCGGCATCGGTGGGCTGTTCCCGTCCTGGTCGACGCTTGCCCGGCCGCGGTACCTGCTGATGCTGGCCGAGATCAAACGCTTCCACGCGGCGGCGACCCGGCTGCTGCAGGCCGACGCCGAGGTTGGGGCACCTCCCGCTTGCGGGGGAGAAACGCTGCGCGCATTCGTGGACCGGCACGGCTTCTCCCGATACTTCGTCGACCATTTCATGACCCCGCTCGTTGCAGCGGTGTGGTCCTGCCCGCCGGGTGACGCGCTGCGCTACCCGGCGCGCTACCTGTTCGTGTTCCTCGAACACCACGGCATGCTGTCGGTGTTCGGCTCGCCTGCCTGGCGCACGGTCGTCGGTGGATCCGCGAGCTACGTCGAGGCAATTCTGAACCGCATCGACGAGGTGCGCGCAGGCGCACCGGTGACCTCCGTGCGACGAGTCGCCGACGGTGTTGCGGTAACTGCCGGTGCCACACGGATTTTCGACGCTGTCGTGATCGCCAGTCATCCCGATCAGGCGCTGCTGATGCTCGCCGAACCCACCGCGGCCGAACGGGCCGCGCTCGGCGCCATTCCTTTTTGCGCCAACCACGCCCAGCTGCACACCGACAAATCGGTCCTGCCACGCCATCACCGGGCCAGGGCCTCGTGGAACTACCTTGTCACCTCGAATGACGACAGCGTGCTGGTCACCTATGACGTCACCCGCCTGATGCGGCTCGACGGCCCGCGCCGCTTCCTCGTGACATTGGGCGGCCGCGACCACGTCGACCCGGCGAGCGTGCTGGCAGAGATGACGTACAGCCACCCGATGTATACCCCGGAGTCGGTTGCCGCCCAACAACTTCTGCCGGCGCTGGACGACGAACGGATTGCCTTCGCCGGCGCCTATCACGGCTGGGGGTTCCACGAGGACGGCGCCGCGTCCGGTATGCGGGCTGCCCGCCGTCTCGGCGCACAATGGCCGGCCCCACGCAGAGCCGAGGCATTGGCATGTTGACCTCAGCGTTGTACCGGACCCGGATCACGCATCTGCGCCGCGATCCGGTGCACCACTACTTCGAACACCGGGGCTACAGCTGGTACGTCGACATCGACCGGCTGCCCCAGCTGCCTCGTTGGCTGCGGCCCTTCGCCAGGTTTGACGCCGCAGACCACCTTGACGGCGGGCCGGACGACTCACTGCGGCAACGCATGGACGCACTTCTCGCCGAGCGCGACATCGATCTGCACGGCGGCCAGATCACCGCGCTGATGCAGGCGAGGGTGTTGGGCTACGTGTTCAACCCGTTGACGCTGTATTGGTGCCACGACAGCGAGGGCGTCGTGCGCCACATCGTCGCCGAAGTACACAACACCTACGGCGGCAGGCATGCCTACCTGCTGCCGCCCCACGCTGACCACCCGGCGATGGTGCACAAGAAGCTTTACGTGTCACCGTTCAACGACGTCGACGGCTACTACCTGGTTCGCGCTCCCCTGCCGGACGCCGAACTGGATGTGCGGATCTCACTGCACCGCGACAATCAGCCGGCGTTCGTCGCGACCGTGCGCGGCACCAGGCGAAGGGCCAGCATCGGCGAGCTGCTGAAGCTGCAGATCGTCGCACCGCTGGCCCCGCTGATGGGCGCTATCGGAATCCGAGTCCAGGGCATCACTTTGTGGCTGCGACGTGTCCCCGTCGTGCCGCGCCCCGAACCAATCGAGAAGGAAAGGGTCGACCAGCTGTGACCATTGAGATCGCGGAAACCTTTGCGGCAGCTGTTGATTCCGACCGCTGGCCCGATGTAGCGCGAGTGCCCCGGGGTTGGCTCAGTCCAACGATCGCCGACCGGTTGTTCCGCCGCGCCGCGGCGCGGCTGCCGGTGCGAGTGGTGTATCCGGACGGCACCGTGGTCGGCGCCGCCGATCCGACGCTGCCGACCATGGTGGTCCACCGGCCTGAGGCGATGGTTCGCCGGGTCGGCCGCTACGGGCTCATCGGCTTCGGAGAGTCCTACATGGCCGGCGAGTGGAGCTCCGAAGACCCCGTCGGGCTGCTCAACGAGTTCGCCAAGTCCGTCGCCGAGCTGATTCCCCCTGCCTTGCAACGGCTTCGGCCCCTTGCAGTGGCGCGTCCGCCGCGCTCGCAGCACCAAAGCCGAACACAGGCGCGCCACAACATCGCCGAGCACTACGACCTGTCCAACGACCTGTTCGCCGAGTTCCTCGACGAAACGATGACATACTCGAGCGCCTTGTTCGACACGATGCCTGCCTCCCCTGCCGACCTGCCCGACGCGCAGCGACGCAAGATCGACCGCCTGCTGGACATGGCGCGCGTCGGCCCCGGCAGCCGGGTGTTGGAGATCGGCACCGGCTGGGGCGAACTCTCCCTGCGCGCCGCGGCGCGCGGTGCGCACGTCCACTCGATCACGCTGTCGGCCGAACAGCAGCGCTTGGCCCGGGACCGGGTGGCGGCGGCCGGCCTCTCGGACCGGGTCGACATCGACTTGTGCGACTACCGCGACGTGTACGGCCGCTACGACGCTGTCCTCTCGGTGGAGATGATCGAGGCGGTCGGCTACCGGTTCTGGCCAGCGTACTTCTCTGCACTGGACCGGTTGGTAATGCCGGGCGGCCGCGTTGCGATTCAGGCGATCACCATGCCGCACGACCGAATGCTGGCCACCCGCAACACCTATACCTGGATCCAGAAGTACATCTTCCCAGGCGGCATGCTGCCGTCGACGGAGGCGATCCTTGGCATTACCGAACGGCATACCCGGTTGCGCACTGTGGACATGTTCTCGCTGCGACCGCACTACGCCGAGACGCTGAGGCTGTGGCGGGAGCGGTTCGTCGAATGCCGGGATGCGGTGGCGGCGTTGGGTTTCGACGACGTTTTCCAGCGGATGTGGGACCTGTACCTGGCATACTCCGAGGCTGGTTTCTCCTCCGGTTATCTCGACGTATACCAATGGACCTTCGCACCCACGGGAGGTGCCCGATGAACGCGTTCGCCGGAGGCGGACAGACGGCCTTCGTCGTCGTCTCTGCAGCGTCGCTGGCGATCCTGGTGGTGGTGCACGGCTTCACCTTCGTCATCGGGCGCCGGATCGGCCGCTACAACGTCGTCGACGCCGCATGGGGCATCGGGTCCGTGGCGGTCGCGGCCGTCGCCGCGGTGTTGGGTACCGGTGATCTGTTCCGACGGGTCCTGCTGCTCGTTCTCGTCGCGGTTTGGGGCCTGCGCCTGGCCTGGCACATGATCGTCAAGTCCGCGGGCAAGGGCGAGGACCCACGCTACCGCGACCTGTTGCGCGGGGACCTCTCGGCAGGACATGTGTTGCGCAAGGTGTTCGTCATCCAGGCGGCGGCGACGTGGTTTGTCTCTCTGCCACTCCAGGTTTCGGCGGTGCTGGGCCCGACGCCTGCGCTGTTGCGGCCAGTGCTCATTACCGGCGTGGCGCTGTGGGTCGTCGGTGTGCTGTTCGAGGCAGTCGGCGATCATCAGTTGCGCCGCTTCAAGGCCGATCCCGCCAACAAGAGTGCCATCATGGATCGCGGCCTTTGGGGGTGGACCAGGCATCCCAACTACTTCGGCGATGCATGCGTGTGGTGGGGGCTGTGGCTGGCCAGCATCACGGCATGGGTCTCGTTGCTCACGGTGCTCTCACCGGTGCTGATGACGTATTTCCTCGTCTACGCCACTGGGGCGAAGCTCACCGAGAAATACATGCGGGACCGGCCTGGCTTCGCCGAATATCGTTCGTGCACATCATTTTTCGTCCCTATGCCACCCAGATCGCGAATACCGTGACGATGTTGACGCCGGTGGCTAGGCTACCGATCGTGACCACCGAACTCGACGCATTGCTGCGCCAGGTGGCCCGGCGGGACGTCGAGGCGTTCGCCAGCTTCTATGACCAGACCCGGGCCAGGGTGTTCGGCCTGGTCATCCGGGTGCTGCGCGATCCCGGCTATAGCGAGGAGACCACGCAGGATATTTACCTGCAGGTATGGCGCACCGCGGACAGCTACAACCCCGCTGCCGGCTCCCCGCTGGCCTGGCTGTTGACACTGGCGCACCGTCGGGCGGTCGACCGGGTGCGCTCCGAGCAGGCGGCCAGCCAACGTGATTCTCGCTACGGCGCAGCCAACGTCGACCCGCCGTCGGATCAGGTGTCCGATTCGGTGATCCTGCGCGACGAGCGGCGCCAGGTGGCCGACTGCCTGGGCTCGCTGACCGATGCGCAGCGCGAGGCCATCCAGCTCGCCTACTACGACGGACTGACGTATGCCCAAGTGTCGGAACGTCTCTCGGCAAATCTGGCGACGATCAAGTCACGGATGCGAGACGCCATCCGCGGCCTGCGCAGGTGTCTGGGGATCTCATGACCGAACCGCTGGATCCCGAACTGATCGCCCTCGCGACGCCGTACGCGCTGCACGCGGTGCCCGAGGCCGAGCTCGCAGACATCGAGCGACGCGTCGCCGCGGCGCCGCCCGAGGTCGCACAGGCCTTCGATGAGGAAGTCCGCGCAGTCCGGGAGACGATGGCCGTGGTGTCGGCAGCCACTGCCGTCGAGCCGCCAGACGAGCTGCGGAGCCGGCTGCTGACCGAAGTGAGCAGCGCCCCGGTTGTCGAGCTGCGGCGCAAACCCAAGCCCTGGCGCACGACGATTCTGGCCGCCGCGGCCGCGCTGGTGATCGGGCTCGGCGCGCTTGGGGTCGGGATGGCGCTGCGGCCTGCGCCCAGCCCGTCGACCGCCGAGCAGGTGTTCGCCGCGTCCGACGTGCGGACTGTGTCCGGCGAGATTCCGACCGGCGGCACGGCGACGGTGGTGTTCTCCCGCGAGAAGAACGCAGGCGTGCTCGTGATGAACAACGTCGCGCCTCCGGAGGCCGGCACCGTCTACCAGATGTGGTTGATCAACGACGCCGGGCCGCATTCCGCGGGCACGATGGATGCACAGGCAGTAGCGCCGTCGACGACCGCGGTGTTACCGGATCTGGACGGGTCGACCACGCTGGCGTTTACCGTTGAACCCCCTGGGGGTTCAACGCAGCCCACGAGCCAACCCTTCGCCAAGCTGTCGTTGGCGTAGGCGTTCGGCGGCGCCTGTCTTTCCAAGGCTGTCATCATTCGTTCGTTGACAGGTTTGGGAAGCACTATTCCTCCGTCAGCGTTGCCGCCGCGAGTTCGGCGATGACGTCAGCGACGTCGTGTCGATGTGCCCACGCCTGGCGTTGCCGCATCGCGCCGTTGCCCACCTCAGCGACACGGGCCAGTTCGTCCTTGGCCATCTCGTAATCGCCAACCGCTTCGAGGGCAGGCCGGATGCGCTCGACGAGGCACTCCAACAGTTCGAGCGCCGGGACCGGTGCGTGGCTTTCGAGCAGGTCGATTGCCTGGCCGTCGAGACCATCACGGGCGGACTTCCAATACGCCGCTTTCAATGCGTGCGGCGTGAGCGGCAGTATCGGTTCGTCGCGCCGTTCGTCGTCGAGGGCAGTCATCACGGTGGCCCGCAGCAGCGTGGCCAACAGGACGGTCTCTGCGACGGTAGCGGGCACGTCGGCAACACGGACCTCGACCGTCGGAAACTTCGCAGAGGGGCGGACATCCCAATAGACCATGCCGTCGTCGAGCACGACGCCAGCTGCGTGAAGCATCTCGACCGCCGCGTCGTACTCATCGATGGAGTCGAAGTGCGGTGGAGGTCCCGCGTTGGGCAAGCGTGCCCACAACACGCTGCGAAAGCTGGCGTAGCCGGTGTCGGTGTTTCGGTAGATCGCCGAGTTGGCGCTGAGTGCCAAGAACAGCGGCAGCCATGGACGCAGCCGGTTGCTCGTACGGATTGCGACCTCACGGCTGGGCATCGCGACGTGCACGTGGCATCCGCAGATGCCCTGCTCGTGGGCGAGCATGCCGAACTTCTCGGCGATCTCGCGGTAGCGCGGGGTGTCGGTGATCGGAAACTCGTGCGGCACGGCGGGCGGCAACGCGACGGCCAACAACTGTGCACCGCTGGCCTCGGCGGCTTCGGCTGCGGTGCGGCGCAGCCGGGTCAGCTGTTCGCGCAATTCCCCGCTACCGCCGACGACGTCACTGGTCGTCTCGATCTGGCAGCTGGTCAACTCGAGCTGGAGTTCAACGCCGCGTTCGGCGGCGCGGGCGGCCACGGCTTTGTTCACGGCGACCGGTTCACCGGTCGTCGGGTCGGCGAGAAGAAACTCTTCTTCGACGCCAAGGGTGGGATGGCTGGCCATGGCGAAAGCTTGATCCGGCCCGTCGGAGATCTCACGACGGGCCGGATCCGGCGGTAAGTCTTTCTGTAGTGGACTGCGGGGGTTCGAAGTCGCGGAGGACGGTTGCCCACCGGCGGCGGCCGCCAAACAATGCGGCTGCCTACTATCGGTGAATGCCCAAGGAATTCCGGTTCGGAGTCGGCCTGACGGCCGCGCGTCGTCGACAGACGTTGCAGGACACTGCGCGCAACGCGGAGGACATGGGGTACGACGTCCTGCACATGGCCGATCACCTCTATACGACGGCCCCGTTCCCGATGCTGACCGCGGTCGCGATGGCGACCGAGAAGCTGCACGTCGGCACGTTCGTACTCAACGCAGGCTTTTATCGACCCGCATTGTTGGCCCGCGACGTCACGTCGCTGCGCGACCTGTCCGGCGGACGCTTCGAGCTCGGCCTCGGCGCGGGTTACGTCAAGCAGGAGTTCGAGCAGGCAGAACTGCCTTTTCCGACGGCCGGTCAGCGCGTCGAGTGGCTGCGCCATGTGACCGAGCACATGAACGAGAACGTGCCCGACGTCCCGATCCTCATCGCGGGAAAGGGTGACAAGCTGCTCACCCTCGCCGCGCAGCGTGCCCACATCATCGGGCTGACCGGCGGCACACCCACCACCGCGGACTCCGATC
>JAVXWV010000239.1:0-2617 GCA_032230775.1 Mycobacterium sp.
TGCCGTAGATGCACAGGTATGCGCCCCCGATGCCGACGGCGTTCTCCGGTGTCCATGTCCGCGCCGGGTTGTACTTCGTGGTCACTAGCCGGTGCCGCGGATCCAGGGGAGTGGCGACCGGTGCGCCGAGGTAGACATCGCCGAGGCCTAGGACCAGATACTCTGCGTCAAAGACGATGTCGTGCACCTGTGCCACGTCGTCGAGACCGTTGATGCGCCGGATGAACTCAATGTTCCACGGGCACCACGGCGCATCCGCGCGGACGCCGTGCATGTAGCGCTGGATCGCTTCATGGGTCGCCGGGTCATCCCACGACAACGGCAGCCGGACGGTGCGGCTGGGCACGATGAGCTGATCCGACGCGGGCAGGTCGCTGTCCAGACCGGCCAGCAGGTCGGTCGCCTCGGCCATGGACAGCACCGCCGGATCGAATTGCACCTGCAGAGAACGCACTCCGGGGGTGAGTTCGGTGATGCCGGGAATAGCTTTCGCGAGGAGATGCTCGTACAGCACATGCACCCTGGCCCGCATCGCCAGGTCGAGAACCATCGGCCCGTACTCGACCAGCACGCCGCCGTCGCCGTCGCGCCGCAGCGTCACGTCGGTGCCGTCCGGAGCGTTGAGCCGAGTGAGCACGCCGTCGTCGTTGTCGCTCGACGTCGAGATCACCAGAGGCAGTGACGCCCGTCGGTCGATGTCGATGGTCCGCAGCGACGGCGCCCGGTCGGCGCGCACCGGAACGAATCGCACCGAGTCGCCAGGCGCCATCTGACCAAGCTTCCACCGATCGCCGCCGACCACCGTGACAGGGCAGACGAACCCGCCGAGGCTCGGCCCGTCGGGACCCAGCAGGATCGGGGTGTCGCCGGTGAAGTCCAAAGTCCCGACGCAGTAAGCGTTGTCGTGAATGTTCGACGGATGCAGGCCAGCCTCACCGCCGTCGCTGCGCGCCCACTGTGGCTTCGGGCCCACCAACCGCACGCCGGTGCGATCGGAATTGAAGTGCACGGTGTAGTCGGTACCAATCAGCGTCTCGATGTCGGCGCGGGTGAAGAACTCCGGTGCGGCGTGCGGACCTTCGGTGACCGCGATCTCCCAGCGATGCCCGATGCTTGGCTGCTCATCGATCGCTGCGCGCGCAGGGCGCCCGTTGAGTGGCCCGGGATCGGCCCCGGCCATCAGCACATCCCCTTCGCGCAGCGGCCTGCCGCCGTGACCGCCGAACGCGCCAAGTGTGAATGTGGCTGTGCTGCCGAGGTACTCGGGCTCTTGCAGGCCGCCCGCCACCAACACATAGGAGCGCATCCCTGGACCAGTGAGTGTGCCGACATCCAACACGCCGCCCGCCGCGATGCCGATCGACTGCCATTGTGCGGCCACGACCCCGTCAAGCATGACGGTCACTGGCGCGCCGGTAACGCACACTCGTCCGCCGTCCGGAAATGCCAATGTCGGCCCGCCTCTGGTGCATTCAAGTCCGGCGACGCCTTCCGGATTTCCCAGCACGCGGTTGCCGATCCGGAACGACAGGTCGTCCATCGGCCCGGACGGTGGCACGCCCACGTGCCAGTACCCGATGCGGCCGGGCCAGTCCTGCACGGTGGTCAGCATCCCCGGCCGCACCACCTCGATAGCCGTCATCAGGCCGAAATCACCATCCGAACTTCGGTCGGGTCGAACCCGTTGCAGGGGTTGTTGATCTGCGGGCAGTTCGATACCAGCACCAGCGTGTCCCGCTCGGCGCGAAGCGTCAGCGACTTGCCAGGGGCGGACAGTCCGTCGACGATGCCGAGTGTGCCGTCGGCCTCCACCGGCACGTTCATGAAGAAGTTGATGTTCGACACGATGTCGCGCTTGCCCAGCCCCCACCTGGCGCCCTCGGCCAAAAAGTTCTCGGCACATGCGTGTTGGTGCACGGTGTGATGGCCGTAGCGCAGCGTGTTGGACTCTTTGGAGCACGCTCCGGCGATCGTGTCGTGGTTGCCGACGTCGTCCGCGACGATCGTCATCAGCGGGGTGCCGTCGGCGGCGCGCAGCACCGAGCCGGTGCGCAGGAAGATGTTGCGCTGCGCGGCGACGGTGGCCTGCGCGCTGTAGCGGAGCGTGTGATCGACCTGATTGCCCGAAACGCCGTACAGCAGCGTGTCGACGGCCTGATTGCCGTGCAGGTCGATGATTTGCAACGTCTGACCGGTCCGCACGATCGCAGACCACGGCGCACACGCAGCGACCACCTCGTCGCCGACGATCGTCAATTCGGTGGTGGTCATTCGAATGCCTCACTGGTTTGTGCTGCGGCCCAAGTGCTTTCGGTGTTGAACAGGGCGCGCAGGTACTCGGGGTCGGCTCTGACAGGCGTGGTGAGCTGTTCGCCTGCACGCCAGGCGAGCACGTCGAGGCCGGTGAGCGCCGGGTCGGGGTCAAGCGGGTGGGCGGTGTTGACCAGCGTGACCACGGTGGGCAGGTGGATCAGCAGATCGACCGCAGCGCCAGGCCCGGCCGAACCGGTGAAACCGAGCGCGCCGTCGTCGCCGACGCGAACGCCCTTGAACAGTGACACCGACGGCGCGACGTCGCGGATATCGAGGCCGTGCTTGATGGCGGCCAACAGCATCT
>JAVXWV010000880.1:0-3181 GCA_032230775.1 Mycobacterium sp.
GCGGCCGCCGCGACCGCATCGCCGACGCCCACGTCGTCGCCGTCGTCCTCGGGGACCCACTGCGGGGCCTCGCGGGGCATGTCCTCGGCCGCCTCGACAATGCGCGCCATCGTCGCGACCGTGTGGGCCGGATACGCTCCGACGCTCGACTCGGCGGACAGCATGACGGCGTCCGTGCCGTCGAAAACCGCGTTGGCGACGTCGGAGACCTCGGCGCGAGTGGGCCGCCGATCGGTGATCATCGAATCCAGCATCTGGGTCGCCACGATCACCGGCTTGGCGGCTTGGAGGCACAGGCCGATGGCCCGCTTCTGGACGAGCGGAACCTGCTCCAGCGGCATCTCCACGCCGAGATCCCCGCGGGCCACCATCAGGCCGTCGAACGCATCCACGATCGCTAGCAGGTCCGAAACCGCTTCGGGTTTCTCGAGTTTCGCCATCACCGGCACCCACGTGCCGACCTCGTCCATGACCGCGTGGGCGAGCTTGACCTCCTCGGGCGCACGGACGAACGACATGGCGACCATGTCGACACCGAGTTCGAGGGCGAACTTCAGATCTTCGATGTCCTTCTCGGAAAGGGGCGGCACGCTGACGTCGACACCCGGCAGTGAGATGCCCTTGTGATCGCTGACCGGGCCACCCTGCAGGACCTCACACGTGATGTCGTCGCCGTTGACATCCACCACCCGCAGGTCGATCTTGCCGTCGTCGACGAGCAGCCGATCACCCGGCCGCAAGTCGGCGGCCAAACCCTCGTACGTGGTGGAGACGCGGTCGTGGTCACCGGGACACTCCGCGGTCGTGATCACGATGTGCTCACCGGTGGCCCAGACCACCGGACCGGCGGCGAACCACCCGAGCCGGATCTTCGGTCCCTGCAGATCCGCGAGAACCCCAACGGGACGCGCGCGTTCAGCGGAGATCTGACGGACCATGTCGTAGACGGCCGAGTGCTCCGCGTGCGTGCCGTGGCTGAAATTCAGGCGCGCCACATTCATTCCGGCGTCGACGAGTTCGGCCAGCGCCTCCGCGGTGTTGGTGGCGGGCCCTATTGTGCAGACGATCTTGGCTCGACGGTTCACTGTGGTCCTCTCAGGGCAGGGCGGGTTGTGCTTCCCTCTCCGGCGCACTGACAGCGTGTGACGGTGAGGGCGAGGACGTACGCGCCAGAAGGTCGGTGGCAGCGTGGATGGTGCGCAGCGTGGGAGCGGGGGCTCCGGTCAGGTCTGCCATCTCCACCACCGCATTCACGATGGCGTCGAGTTCCAGCTGCTTGCCCGCTTCGAGGTCTTGCAGCATGGATGTCTTGTGGTGACCGACGTTCTCGGCGCCACGCAGCCGCTTCTCGATGGAGATGTCGGGGGTGCTGCCCACCCTGGCGGCGATGTCGAGCGTCTCCTCCATCAACTGGATGACCACTTGCCTCGTGCCGGGGTGCTGGCACAGCTCGACCATCGTCGCTCGGGTGAGCGCGCTGAGCGGATTGAACGCAACGTTGCCCATCAGCTTGATCCAGATGTCATTGCGCAGGTCGGCCTCGACGGGCGCCTTCAATCCGCCGGCGATCATCGCGTCGCTCAACGCGTTACAGCGCTGCGAGATCTCGCCCGACGGCTCTCCGATCGAGAAACGGGTGCCCTCGATGTGCCGGATCACTCCCGGCGCCTCGATGGTGGTGGCCGGATACACGACACACCCGATGGCCCGCTCCCGCGAGAGCACAGCGCTGGTGGCGCCACCGGGATCGACGGCCTCGACCCGACGGCCCGTGTATGGGCCGGGCAACTCGTGGAAGTACCACCAGGGAATCCCGTTCTGCGCAGCCAGAACTGCGGTGTTCGGGCCGAGTAGTGGCTCGACAAGAGGGCCGCAGGACGGATAGCTGTGCGCCTTCAGTCCGAGGAAGACGTAGTCGACGGGCCCGATCTCGTGTGGGTCGTCCGTCGCATGGGGATAGGCGACGAAGTCACCACGCTCACTGAGCACCCGCACGCCGTTTTTCCGCATCGCATGCAGGTGCTGGTTTCTGGCGATGAGGTGCACGTCCGCCCCACCGCGCTGCATTGCGGCGCCCCAGTAGGCGCCGATCGCTCCCGCACCGACCACTGCAATCCTCACGGCGACCCCTTTCGCTCGCATACTGTATGCACTTACTGCCTGAGTGTCTAGGCTCGGCGGAGTGGCGACTGGTCAAAGGACTAAACGCCCCCGTCGAGACTGCTTCGCACCGCCAGGAACTGAGCGTACCTGTTGCATACTGTATGCGATATGCCTATTCTCATCCCTGCTCCCTGCTGGGCATTTCCACGTGCCCATATACGCGAACAGCCCGGAGCGTTCTGCCCGGCCCAGCCAGGAAGAGGAATATGACGCTTATCGGAGTGCCCCGGGAAACCACACCCGGCGAACGCCGCGTTGCGCTGGTCCCCAAGGTCGTCGAACGACTTTGCAGCGCAGGCCTTTCCGTCGTCGTCGAGACCGAAGCAGGCGCCGCGGCGCTGATCGCCGACGAGCTCTACGAACAGGCAGGGGCCACCATCGGTGACCCCTGGCCCGCCGACGTGGTGGTGAAGGTCAACCCACCGACCGACGACGAAATCAGCCTGCTGAAGCCGGGATCCATCGTGACCGGATTCCTGGCACCGCGCACCCGCCCCGAGGTCGCAGATCGACTGCGGCTGGCGGGCGTCACCGGCTTCGCCATGGAGGCCGTGCCGCGCATCTCAAGGGCGCAGACGATGGACGCGCTGTCTTCGCAGGCCAATGTCGCCGGCTACAAGGCGGTGCTGCGCGCTGCCGAATGCTCGACCCGCTTCTTCCCCATGCTCACCACGGCCGCGGGAACGGTGAAACCGTCCACGGTCCTGGTGCTCGGTGTTGGCGTTGCCGGGCTGCAGTCGTTGGCCACCGCCAAACGGCTGGGTGCCCGTACCACCGGCTTCGACGTCCGGCCCGAGGTTGCCGAGCAGGTGCGGTCGCTTGGCGCCCAGTGGCTGGAACTCGGTGTCCAGGCTGCGGGCGACGGCGGCTACGCCCGCGCGCTCAGCACAGAGGAACAGGCCGAACAGCAGCATCGGCTGACCGAAGCGATCTCCGGCTTCGACGTGGTGATCACCACGGCGCTCGTCCCTGGCCGTCCGGCACCTCGACTGGTCACCGCCGAGGCGGTGCGCCGAAT
>JAVXWV010000354.1:0-7129 GCA_032230775.1 Mycobacterium sp.
TACAACAGCTGCGTCATGCCGTAGGTCGCACCCTGGTCGCACTTGAAGTTGAACCGGCCGTGTTCACCGTCGCGGGTCGGGATCAGGATCGCACCGCGGTTGGGCACTATCCCGTCGTAGATCGACAGCGCGTCGGTGGGCGCAACGCCGGAACCCTCACCGTCGTTCATGGTGCGCGGCACGCCGACGAATGCGATGCCCTCGATACCGGCGTCGCGCAGATCGGTCAGCCGATGGCGCAACGACGGCTCGTCCATGAAGGCGGTGACCTGCGTGCACAGTCCCTTCACCCCAGGCAGCTCCGGCTCGACGATCTTCCAGAAGTCCAACACGTCCAGACGGGGCTTCATCTCGACGGGACGGTCGTCGTCCTCATCGATCATCCCCGGCATCATGACGTGTCGAATCCGGTCGTCGATGCCGGTTTCCTTGGAGAAGCGCAGCATCTTGCGCGCTTCCTCCAACGCGTGCTCACGACCGAGGTCCGCATTGGGCGGTACCAGCTCGAACGCGACGGTGTTGAGGGTCAAGAGGTTGCTCCTCATTGGCATGACTGTCCGCTCCGCCCGCAGGGTCGACGATGACCGTTGGGAACGGGATCAGATCTCATCTCTTGCGATCGAGATTAGCGACTGGCAAACGGTCGTGGTGCGCCGCCTACGGCTGGCGTGGCAGTTGTGGATTTGAAGGTGTGATTTCTGCCACGGGCCCGTAAACATGCTGCCAGCGGGATGAACGGCGTCCACCTGCACGTTCAACGATGCAGGAGGCGTTTCGAAATGAAGAAGTTGAGCTTTGCCACCGTGGTGTCGAGTGCATTGGCGGTGTTGGGTATCGCGCTCGCAGGCCCCGCCCTGGCCGATGCTGGGAGCGGCTCGAATGTACCGCCTCCTGGCGTCCCGTACGTCGTCCACCCGCAGCTGCCCGCCGCGGGGACGAACCCGTACATTCCGTTCGGTGTCGACCCATACGTCGCGTACGGCGTGTGGGCCCAGCACTAGACGACTCCGGCTTCAGCGCAGGTTGTCGAGAATCTCCGTGAGCGCGTCTTCGACGGTGGCCGGAGGCGAACCAAACGCGACGTAGGCGATGACGGCCGTCGGCCCGTTGGCATAGACGTACCCGTCGGTGATCAGCGGAATATTGAAGTGCCTCACGACATGCCCGCCGAGTTCTTCGGTTTCGCTCGGAACGCCGACCCCGTCGCGCGTCCGGGCGGACAGGTTCCCAAGATACGTGCGGATGAAAGCGTCGCCACTGCGTGATTTCGGTTGGCCCGCAAGCACTCTCAGAATCGGATTGCCGTTCTGGCTCACCACGCCCGCAGCGAGGCTGTCGAACTCCGCAGTGGCGAAAGACGGATCCACGTCGGCCGGACAGACCTCTGAGACTGTGAAGCCGGGGATCTCGGCGAAGAGTCCGTCAGCACTGCCAGGGCCGGGCACCTGCATGCCGCAGTCGATGCTGACGGGCACGATCGGGCCTGCCGATTCGGTTGTCGTCGACCCGCATGCCGCACACATCACGGCGACAAGCGCTGCGAGCATCGCTGCCTTGATTCGGGTGGTGTCAGGCACATCAGGCACAATCGAACTCACTTAAGGTCGGGTTAGGTCATGGGATGTGCGAAGCCTCCGATGGGTGCCTTGGAAGATTCTTGTCGATATCTTGGCGTGTCTCTGGCCGCGCTGGCGCTGCTGACGGCATGCGACGGGGTCGGTTCACATGCGACGTCGACAAGTCCAGCGTCGACGACCTCCGCGCAGACCGCCGTCACCACGACGACGACCGTCGCTGCCCCGCCCACTCCGCAGGGCCCCAGGTTCGAGAAGTGGATTGACCTTCAAGTCGGCGAATGCCTGGCGGATCCGCCGCCGACCGATCCCGGTGTGGTGACCGTGTCCGTCGTCGATTGCGCGGTCGCGCACGCGGCGGAGGTTTACCTGCGCGCGGACGTGGAGGTCAATGCCGCCATCGCCGACGTCGCCGATCGAGAGTGCGGCGCGGGACTAACCCGGTACACCGGCCAAGCCGTCGGCGGCGGCCCGCTTGCCGTGACGTACCTGATCGACTCCAATCAAGACCGGACGTCGGCCAATCCGCTGCCAAGCACCGTCATCTGCGTGCTCACTGCGTCGAACGGTGGGCCCCTGACGGGCTCCGCGCGTCGCTGACTCGCCTACCTCAGAACAGGCTGCGGCACAACGCTATTCGGGTCGGGCGGCGGAGGCGGGTCCGGGAGGCACAACCCCGTATTGGCGTAGTCGAAGTATCTGCCAGGCAGGCAGAATGGCGCGCACGCGGTGGCGCCTGCGGTTTCACCAGGCGCGCACGCCGTGTTGACGACAGACGGGGCAACAAGGACGGGCGCCATGGTTGCCGTCAGCGCCACCGCGGACAGCGCTGCGATCAAGAGCCGTCGCATCGGCTCAGTGTATGTGTGACGCCGAGTCTTCATCCGTAATCTGTGTGAAGTGAGCGTTACATCGGATGCCGCGGTCGTCCTGGAGGACCGCTTCTCGCGCGAGCTACCGGAGATGGCTGTGCGCTGGCAGGCCGAGGCGGCTCCCGACCCGCGGTTGCTCGTGCTCAATGACCGGTTGGCCGCCGACCTCGGCCTGGACGCGGCCTGGCTGGCGAACCCCGCGGGCGTGCGGTTCCTGGTCGGCAACCTGGTGCCCGCCGGTGCCACGCCAGTGGCACAGGCCTACGCCGGTCACCAGTTCGGTGGGTTCGTGCCGCGGCTGGGCGACGGACGCGCGCTGTTGCTCGGCGAGATCGCCTCCGGCGGGACGGTCCGTGACCTCCATCTCAAGGGTTCGGGGGCGACGCCCTTCGCGCGAGGCGGCGACGGCCTGGCCGCGATCGGCCCCATGCTGCGCGAATACATCGTCAGCGAGTCGATGCACGCGCTGGGCATCCCCACCACCCGGTCCCTGGCGGTGGTGGGCACGGGGCGCCCGGTCCATCGAGAGACCGCGCTTCCCGGAGCGGTGCTTGCCAGGGTGGCGAGCAGCCATCTGCGCGTGGGTAGCTTTCAATACGCCGCGACGGCAGGCGACATCGCATTGGTGCGGCGCCTCGCCGACCACGCCATTTCCCGGCACCACCCCCGGGCCGCCGGGGCGGACAACCCCTACCGCGCGCTCTTCGATGCGGTCGTCACCGTCCAGGCGTCGCTGGTGGCGCAATGGATGCTCGTCGGATTTGTGCACGGGGTGATGAACACCGACAACATGACGATCTCCGGGGAGACCATCGACTACGGGCCGTGCGCCTTCATGGAGGCATACGACCCGGCGACGGTCTTCAGCTCCATCGATGCCTGGGGGCGATACGCCTACGGCGACCACCCGGCAATGGCGGCGTGGAATCTCGCCCGGTTGGCCGAGACGATGCTTCCGCTCCTCGCCGACGATCTCGACGAGGCAATCGCCCTCGCGCAGGAGTCGCTCGCCGGTTTCGGCCGTCAATACGACGCAGCATGGTCGGCGGGCATGCGGGCGAAGCTCGGCCTCGGCGGTGTCGACGACACCGTGGTGACGCCGTTGATCTCCGACCTCCTCGAGCAGCTCCTCCAAAACCGCGTCGACCACACGTCGTTCTACCGTCGTCTCGGCCGGGCGGCGGGCGGCGACGTCGAACCGGTGCGCGGATTGTTCGTCGACCTTGCCGGCTTCGACGGTTGGCTGGCGCGCTGGCAGGCACTCGCTCCGGACGGGGACGCGATGGACCGGGCCAATCCCGTGTACATCCCGCGGAACCATTTGGTCGAGGAGGCCCTGACCGCGGCGACCGCTGGCGATCTCGATCCGCTTTCCCGGCTGCTTGCGGCCGTGACGGCACCGTATGCCGAACGGCCGGGCCTTGAGCGCTACGCCGAACCGGCGCCCGACGATTTCGGCGCGTACCGAACCTTCTGCGGCACCTGAATCAGTAGTGGTAAGTGTCCGAAGGAGCGGGGATGTGGACCTGCTCGTCATCGAACTCGGACACCTTGATGCCGTAGGAGCGGGCCAGCTCCAGGATCTTCGTGGCCCTGGCGATGCGTGGCAGGTCCGACCCGTTGCGAACCTCGCCGCCATCGCGCTCGAACTCGGCGAAAAACTCTTTCGCCCAAGCGATTTCGTCCTGTGACGGGGAGAGCCCTTCGTTAACCACGGAACACTGGTCCGGGCTGAGGCAGATCTTGCCGGTCATCCCGAACTCGGTCGAGACGGCCGTGGCCTCGATGAGCTTCAGCGGATTGGAGCCGATGGTCGGCCCGTCGATTGCGCTGGGCAGGTGGGCGGCCTTGGCGGCGATGGTGAAGCGCGACCGCGCATACGCGAGGGTGGCGGGGTCTTCCCCGAAACCGGTGTCGCGGCGGAAATCGCCGATGCCGAAGGCGAGCCGGAAGGTCCCTTTCGTCGCGGCGATCTCGGTGATGCGTTCCAGTCCCCTCGCCGTTTCGACCAGCGCCACGATAGGGACGTTGGGAAGGCGTTTCGCGGTCTCGGTGACGTGGTCCACCGATTCGACCATCGCCAGCATCACCCCGCCGATCGAGGTGCCCGCCAGTGTCGCCAGGTCGTCGGCCCACCATTGGGTGCCGAAACCGTTGACGCGCACCCAGTCAGAGTTTCCGGCTTCAAGCCAGCGCACGACGTTGTCGCGAGCGGTGACCTTGTCCTTGGGCGCGACCGCGTCCTCGATGTCGAGGACGACGATGTCGGCGCGGGAGTGTACGGCGGCCTGGAACCGGTCGTCCTGCGCGCCGTTGACCAACAGCCAACTCCTGGCGAGCACTGGGTCGATGCGCGAACCGACGTCGGCCGGATCGGGCGAGTTGGTGGTGACCTGTTCGGACATGCCTAAACGGTAGCGACATGGCAAAAGAGTGGTGCAGGGTGGTAAACCTCCGGCATGGCTGAGCGCGTCACGTTCCCGAGCTCAACGGGAGAGAAACTGGCCGGGATCATCGACCGGCCTGCCGGGGAGCCCCGCGGCTGGGGCGTCTTTTCGCACGGGTTCACCCTTGGAAAGGACTCGCCCGCTGCCGCTCGCATCTGCAAGCAGCTGGCCGAGGACGGCGTCGGCATGTTGCGCTTCGACGCCCTCGGTCTGGGTGACTCGGAGGGTGACTGGGGCGACGGTTCGTTCACCCACAAGGTCAACGACGTCATCAGGGCATGCGAGTTCATGGCCGGGCAAGGAACGCCTGCGGACATCCTCGTCGGGCATTCGTTCGGGGGCGCAGCGGTGATCGCCGCGGCCAGGCAGTCACCGGGCGTGCGGGCGGTCGCCACGGTTGGGGCCCCGATGGACCCCGCACATGCTGAGCATCACTACGACGCGGTGGTCGACCGCGTGCTGTCCGAAGGCAGCGCCGAGTGGATGGTCGGTGGTCGCACGCTCACCCTGAAGCGGGCGTTCGTCGAGGACGTCCGCGCGGCCGCCCTCCACGAAAAGATCCGCGGCCTGCGGTTACCACTGCTGATCCTTCACTCGCCCACCGACAACACGGTCGGCATCGCGAACGCGAGTGAAATCTTTCGCACCGCGCGTCACCCCCGCAGCTTCGTTTCTCTCGAGGGTTCGGACCACCTGCTCACCGGCCCTGGCCAAGCTCGTCGCGCAGCTCGAATCATCGGCGCGTGGGCGGACGCCTACCTCGTCGCCGATTAGCCGCGTCGCGGACGGAAAACGCTTCGGATTGCGCTTGTTTGGTTGAGTGCAAGGATGGGTACATCGGCGTCGTTTGTTGGGCGTCGTCCGTTAGAGAGCATCGGAGCGGCATCGGGGCCTGCACCGGGTCCCGAAGTAGGTGGGATGGTGAGGGTTTAGATGAGCATCATTGGTCGATTTCTTGGTGTAGCGGCGGTCGCATCGTCAGCGCTGCTGAGTCCCCTGACCACCACTCCTACGGCGTCTGCCGACCCATGTCCCGATGTCCAAGTGGTGTTCGCACGCGGCACCTTCGAGCCGGCCGGTGTCGGCGGGACCGGGCAGGCGTTCGTCGACGCGCTGCGCGCGAAGGTCGGCGGAAAATCGGTCGACGTATACCCGGTGAACTATCCGGCGTCGCTCGATTTCTCCACCGCCGCCATCGGATTCACCGACGCGACCAGCAAGATCCGCGACGTCGCGGCGACATGCCCGAACACCAAGATGGTGCTCGGGGGGTACTCCCAAGGGGCGGCCGTGATGGCATACACAACCGAAGACGCGGTACCCAGCGGCTACGCCCTGCCTGCGGGCATCGGCCCAATGCCGCCCGACGTGGCCAACCACGTTGCCGCTGTGGCGCTGTTCGGAAAACCCTCAAGCGGGTTTCTGCAAATGATCTACACCGGCGCACCGCCGATCACGGTCGGCCGCCTGTATGCGGATAAGACCACCGACTTGTGCATCCCCGAAGACTCCGTCTGCGCGCCGGGCGGCAACGACAGCGCCGCACACAACCTCTACCCGGTGAACGGCATGGCGGATCAAGCCGCCGACTTCGCTGCACGCCGCCTCTCGTCGACCGGGAAGGTCACCTAGCGGCGGGGCACTGCCTCGCCCGTGCCCCACATAGGTGCCCTGGTGCTCACTCCGCACCTCAGCGCATACCAGAATGCAATGAAGGGATGTACAGAGCGCGGGCAGTGAGGAGCCGACGGTTTTCGCCTGGTGGGGTCGAACGGTATATCGCTACCGACACATTGTGATCGGAGTGATGGTCGCGTTGTGCCTGGGTGGCGGCGCGTACGGGCTGACCCTGGGCTCGCATCTCACGCAGAGCGGCTTTTACGACGACAACAGCGAGTCGGCGAATGCATCGCGCCTCGCCGACCAGTCGTACGGTCGCGACACCTCGGGCCACATCGTGGCGATCTACACCGCCCCGGACGGCAAGACCGTCGACGACCCGGAGTTCAGTAAGAAGATCCTCGACAACCTCGCGCAGGTCGAAAAGGATCACCCGAACCAGATCCTCCGGTCGGTTGGGTACTTCAAGCGCCCCGATTTGCTGCGCAGCATGGCCGATGCGTCGAAGAAGCACGCGTTCATGTCGATTCAGCTCAAGGGCAACGACGACGACACCATCCTCAACAACTACAAGGTGGTCCGGAACGACTTCGCCATCTCTGGCGTCGACGTGAAG
>JAVXWV010000426.1:0-4135 GCA_032230775.1 Mycobacterium sp.
AAGACAATAGAGACCCCCGTCGGTTTTCGCCGGTTCGGCGACACCATCACCATCAACGTCATGTCACCCGACGCCAAGTCGTGGTGGCGCAACTTCCTCGGCGAGGGCGGCCCGATCACACTGCTGAGGCTCGACGGCGCCGACCGCGGCGGCCACGCCATCGCCCACCGCGACGAGAAGGGCGGCGTCACGGTCACAGTCCAGCTGGACTAGCCTTCGATTCGCTTCCGCCGGTATAGCGTTCCCACGGCGAGCAGGATCAGGCTGATCACCAGGATGGCCGTCGCCAGCACGTTGATCTGCGGCGGCACTGCCGCCTTCACCGCCGCGTTCACGTACAGCGGATAGGTCACCGTCGACCCGCTGACGAAGTAGGTGATGATGAAGTCGTCGAGCGACAGCGCGAACGACAACATGCCCGCCGCCACAATTCCCGGAATGATCAGCGGCAGCGTCACTTTGAAGAACGTGCGGGCGGGGCTGGCGCCGAGGTCCATGGAGGCATCCTCCAGCGTCCAGTCGAACCCGCGCATCCGTGCCCGCACCGTCATCGCGATGAAGCTGATCTCGAACGCGATGTGCGCGATCAGGATCGTGGTGTAACCCGCGGCCCAGCTGAGGTCGAGGAACAGGGTCAGCAGCGCCGCGCCCATCACCACTTCGGGGGCGGTCAGCGGCAGTATCATGAACGTGTCAACTGCTGTCATTCCGCGGAAGCGTTGGCGCACAAGGGCTATGGCCACCAGTGTGCCCAACACCAGGGCGAAGGCGGTGGAGACTGCGGCGACGTTGAGGCTCAGCTTCAACGCGTCGGTCAGTGCCGGGTACTTGAAGGGGTGTGCCCAGTTGTTCAGGGTGAAGCCCTGCCACGAATAATTGAACTTGCCCTGCGGATTGTTGAACGAGAACAAGATGATGACGAAGATCGGCAGGAAGAGATAGAGCAGGACCAGGCCGGCGACGATGCGCAGGATCAGGTCGCCCCATTTTGGGCTGCCCTTGATTTTCTTGGGCTCCGTGGTCGCGAGCTCGGTGATGGCCTGGGTCGTCATACCAGGTCCTCCGTGCCGAGCGCCCGTGTGTAGAGCAGCACGCCGACGAGGATGATCGCCATCAGCACCATGCTCAGCGCGGCGGCGGCGGGATAGTCCTTGACCACGAGGAACTGTTTCTGAATGACGTTGCCAATCATGGTCGTTTGAGTGCTACCCAGATAGTCCGCGTTGATGAAGTCGCCCGATGCGGGGATGAACACCAACAGGCTGCCCGCCAGTACACCGGGCATCGACAACGGAAGGATCACCTTGGTGAAACTGCGCCGGTTCGTCGAGTAGAGGTCCTTCGACGCTTCGATGAGCCGCGGGTCGATCTTCTCCAAACTGACGTAGAGCGGCAGGATCATGAAGATGATCCAGTTGTAAGTCAGGCCGCCGATGACCGCCCAGCTCGTCGACAGCAGCCTGCCTTCGCTGGGCAGCAAGTTGATCGCGCCGAGCGCTTTGACCACCCAACCGTCGTCTTCCAGAATCGTTTTCCACGCGATCGTGCGAATCAGGAATGTCACGAAGAACGGCAGGATCACCAACCCGAGGATCAAGTTCTTGTACCGCCCCGCCTTGAACGCGATGACGTATGCAAGGGGAAATGCCAACAGCACGCACAGCAGGGTGGCCACCAGCGCATACGTAAAGGTCCGGACGATCTGATCCTGATAGTGGCTCAACGCAGCGGCGTAATTCCCGAAGTCCCAATTGAAGGTCAGCGTCGGCATGTAGACCGAACCACCCGATGACGACAGCGAGGTGCGGGCCAGCGAGTAGAACGGCACCACGAAGAAGATCCCGAGGTACGCAAGCGCGGGCAGGATCATCAAGTACGGGGCGATCTTGCTCCGCTGCCGATTGCTGGCCGCTGCACCTGCCATTTGATCAGCCGCCAGTGACGGCGGCGTAGAGCGTGTTGAACTCTTGCGTCTGCTCGTCGGTCAGGTCGGCCCATGACTTCAACTTGTCGATGCTCGCCTGCGGCGGGTTGATCAACGGGTTGCTGGCCAATTTCGGATCAATCTTGTTGAGCTCGTCTGCCATGTCCGACAACACCGGAACGTACTGGGTGAACGCGATGAGCTTGGCGTAGTTCGGCCGATCGTAGACGTAATTGATCCACGCCTCGGCGGCCTTCTGATTCTGGGTGGTGTACGGGATTACCTGCGTGTCGATAAACCAGTCGCCACCCGACTCGGGGATCACGAACTGCAAGTCAGGATTGTCAGCCTGCAGCTGCACGACGTCACCCGAATATGCCTGCGCGACAGCGATATTGCCCGAAGCCAGATCGTCGGCGTAATCATTGCCCGTGAAGCGTCGAATCTGGCCCTTTTCCTTCTGCTCCTTGACCAGGTCGACCGCCTTCTGAACGGCCTCGGTCGTCGGCTTCTCGGGCGAGTTGCCCTGCGACTGCATGATCATCCCAAGCCCATCCTGCGTGTCCGAGAGCAGGCTGACCCGGCCCTTGAACGCCGGATCCCACAGGTCATCGATCGTCTTGATGTCTCGCTTGGTTGCGGCTTTGTTGTACGCGAGCCCGACCATGCCGGTCATGTACGGCGCGGTGAACTTACGCCCGGGATCGATCTGCGAATCCAGCAGGTCCTTGCGCAGATTCTTCCTGTTGGGGACGCCCGCGTCACTGATCTCGTTAAGCCAGCCGAGTCGGTGGATGCGGGCCGCCATGAACTGCGTGGGTACCGCCAAGTCCGCGCCGATGTCCTGTTTGCGCGACAGCGGCTCCTTCACCTTCGCGAACCACTGCTCGTTGTCGTTGAAGTCTTCTTTGTAGTCCACGGTGAGGCCGGACGACTTCTGGAACGCGGCGACGAAGCCGTCGGCCATGTACAGCGGCCAGTTCGAGATCCGCAACGTTCCAGTTGCGGGTCCCGCCTGCGTCGACGACGACGTGCCAGTGGCGGACTTGTTGTCCGAGCTGCACGCGGCGAGGAAGGACCCGCCGATGGCCACCGCTGCGGCGGCCGCGGCCCCGCCGCCGATGAACCGACGGCGCGAAGTCCGATTGGCCGCAAAACGGGCGAGGAGTCGGGGATCGATTGCTTCGTTCTTAGAGGGCATGGCAACTATGCCTTTCGTGGATTTCCGAAGGGAGAAAGCGGATTACGGCCAACGGCTACGAGTCGTCGAGCATCTCCTCGAGATCCTCGGTGGTCGGAATGTCGGCGGCGGGTAGCACCAGGGACGCATCAGGGGCCCAGCAGACGTGGACCTCGTCGCCGGGGCGCAGCATCGGCAGGTCCTGCTCCGGACCGATGTTCGCGACGATGGTCGAGTCGTCGGGAGCGGCGAGCGACACGCGCACGATCGGACCCTGAAACGTCAGGTCGCGCACTGTCGCCCGAACGGTAGCGACGTCACCCGTCGGCGCGTCCATCGAGACCCGCACGCGTTCCGGACGAACCATCAGCGTCGCGTGACCGCCGGGCTCGATCGTCGTATCGCCGGCACGCGACTTCAACGTCGTTCCGAGCACCTCGACTTCGACGAAGTCGCGGCTGGCGCGGCCGGTCTGGCGGCCTGCCCACAGATTGGCCTGGCCGATGAAGCTGGCCACGAACACCGTCGACGGGCGGTCATAGATCTCGGTTGGCGTGCCGATCTGATCGACATTTCCTGCGTTCATCACGGCGATCCGATCGCTCATCGTCAGCGCTTCCTCCTGGTCGTGGGTCACGTAGATGAACGTGATCCCGACCTCGCGCTGGATGCGCTTGAGTTCGAACTGCATGAGCTGCCGCAGCTTGAGGTCCAAGGCGCCGAGCGGCTCGTCGAGCAGCAATGCGCTGGGGTAGTTCACCAGCGCGCGGGCCAGCGCCACGCGCTGCTGCTGGCCGCCGGAGAGCTGGGCGGGCTTGCGCTCGGCGAAGTCGGTCAGCCGCACGATCTCCAGCAAGTCGTCGACCCGCTTGCGGACCTCGGCCTTGTTCTTCTTCTGGCTGCGGGGGCCGTACGCGACGTTGTTCCACACGGTCATGTGGGGGAACAGGGCGTAGTGCTGAAACACCGTGTTGACGTTGCGCTTGTGCGGCGGAACGCGCGACACGTCGGCGCCTTCGAGCCGGATGGCA
>JAVXWV010000428.1:0-6374 GCA_032230775.1 Mycobacterium sp.
CGGCGACGACATCAAGAGCCAGGTCGGCGCGACCATCACCCACCGCGTGATGGCCAAGCTGTTCGAGGACCGCGGCGTGCAGCTCGATCGCACCATGCAGCTCAACGTCGGCGGCAACATGGACTTCTTGAACATGCTCGAGCGTGAGCGGCTTGAGTCGAAGAAGATCTCCAAGACCCAGGCCGTCACCTCCAACCTGCAGCGCGAGTTCAAGACCAAAGACGTGCACATCGGCCCGTCCGATCACGTCGGCTGGCTCGACGACCGCAAGTGGGCCTACGTGCGGCTGGAAGGCCGCGCCTTCGGCGACGTGCCGCTGAACCTGGAGTACAAGCTCGAGGTGTGGGACTCGCCGAACTCGGCAGGCGTCATCATCGACGCGGTGCGCGCGGCGAAGATCGCCAAGGACCGCGGCGTCGGCGGCCCCGTCGTGGCTGCGTCGGCGTACCTGATGAAGAGCCCGCCGCGGCAGATGCCCGACGACATCGCCCGCACGCAGCTCGAGGAATTCATCGAGGGTTAGCACCTCCGCGCCGAGTGTGCGCTGAGATCGCGGATTCCCCTCAGATCGAGGGAAATCCCAATCTCAGTGCACACTCGGCGTTTTATATGGTCGAGTCGTGACCAACGCCGATGTCTCCGACGACGAGCTAGCGGGCCTCGACGAATTCGGGCTGCTGCACGAGAACGCCGAGCAGATCGGCGCCGCCGAGATACCAACCGTGCGGCGCATCGAGTCCGGGTCGATCAGCGCGCTGAAGTTCGGCGACGGACCGCCCGAGGTGGTCTTCCTGCACGGTGGCGGCCAGAATGCGCATACCTGGGACACGGTGATCCTGGGCCTCGGCGTGCCCGCGCTTGCGGTCGACCTTCCCGGCCACGGCCGCTCGGCATGGCGCGAAGACGGTGACTACGGCCCCAAGTTGAACGCCGAGACACTGCGCCCGGTGCTGCGGGAGTGGGCGCCGAATCCGCGTCTCGTCGTCGGCATGTCGCTGGGCGGACTGACCGCGCTGCGCATCGCCGCCACCGAGCCGAGCCTTGTGCCCGAACTCATGCTCGTCGACGTCACGCCGTCCGCGCCCGAACGCCACGAGGAGATGACCAAGGCTCAGCTCGGCGCCGTCGCACTTGTGCAGGGCGAGCGCACCTTCCCGTCATTCGCTGACATGCTAGACGTGACCATCGCGGCGGCGCCGCACCGCGACCGGAAATCGTTGCGCCGCGGTGTCTTCCACAATTCCAAGCAACTCGACGACGGCACCTGGACGTGGCGTTACGACTCGTTCCGCAAGGGCCCCCTTCTTTCGGGCTTCGCCAACCTGTGGGATGACGTGCCGTCCATCACGATGCCCACGACATTGGTGCGCGGCGCCAACTCGTTCTTCGTCAACGACGAGGACGCTGATGCGTTCGCGAAAGGCGCGCCCGGCTTCCAGCGCACCCACGTCGTCGCCAACTCCGGGCACTCCGTTCAGGGCGACCAGCCACGCGCGCTGGTCGAGATTCTGCGCGGAGTACTGGCCGGCTAGATGGCGACCTTCGTCTTCATCCACGGTGCCGCCGATGTCGGGTGGTACTGGCATCTGCTCGAAGCGGAGTTGCAGGCTCGTGGGCACGACACGGTGGCCCCTGACCTGCCGTGCGACGACGACACCGCCGGACTCAACGAGTACGCCGACACGGTCGTTGAGGCGATCGGTGACCGCACCGACCTGATTGTGGTGGGTCACTCGCTGGGCGGATTCACCGCGCCCCTCGTGGCCGACCGAGTCAGCGCCAACGCGCTCGTTCTTGTCGCCGGAATGATCCCAGCGCCCGGCGAGCCGCCGGATGACTGGTGGGACAACGCTGGCTATAAGTCAGCGTCCGACGCGCACGCGCAGCAGGAGGGCTACGCGGATCAGAAGGGCGATCCGTTCGTCACGTTCTACAACGGCGTGCCTCGCGTGTTGGCCGAGGAGGCGATGAGCAAGGAGCGAGGGCAGTCCAGCACCTGGATGGCCGCGCCGTGGCCGCTCAACGCGTGGCCCGACGTGCCGACGAAGTTCGTGGTGTGCCGCGACGACCGCTTCTTTCCTCCGGACCTTCTCCGCAGGCTGGCGAAGGAACGCTTGGGCATCACCCCCGACGAGATCGATGGGGGCCACTGCGCCGCACTCAGTCATCCCAAAGAACTCGCCGACGTGCTCGAGACGTACTCGACAACGATGTAGCCAAAACCGGCGGCGTTCCCAGTTATTTACCAATTGCTTCCCAGTTGATTGCCAAACTGTCGTAAGTTTCGCGAGTCCGGCCGCCAGCCCCGGCCGGTATTCGCCCGGAAGGAACCCGCACGCATGACGCTTGTGCCGTTGAACCTGCTTGTCACCCACAACGGCCGGTCGTCGCGCCAGCATGTGACGTGCCGCTACAAGTGCGGCGACGCCTGCTCCAAGCCGGTTCCCAACACCAGCGACAACGAGTACTTCGGCGATATCGCGAAGACGGTGTCGCGGCGGTCGCTGCTGCAGGCAGGCGGCGTCGCGGTGCTGGCCGTCGGCGCCGGTTCGGCGCTGGCCGCCTGCGGGAGCAATGAGCAGCCCGCCGCGACGCCCACCTCGTCGGCGGCACCGGCCGCACCCCCGCCAGGCATGAACTTCACGGCCGTCGCACCCAACAAAGAGGACGCCCTCGTCGTCGCCGGCGGGTACGAGCAGGCAGTGGTGATCAGCTGGGGCGACCCGATCCTGCCGAACGCGCCGAAGTTCGACGTGAAGGCGCAGACCGCCGCCGCTCAGCGCGGCCAGTTCGGGTTCAACAACGACTTCGCGGGGCTGCTGCCCGTGCCCGGCCAGAAGAACCGCTTCCTGTTGGTGACCAACCACGAATACGCCTCCCCGCTGTTCATGTTCCCCGGCTACAACGCCGACGCTCCCACCCGCGAGCAGTTCGACATCGAGATCGCCGCGCTCGGCATGTCCGTGGTTGAGGTCGAGCGCACACCAGACGGACTTAAGCCAGTGGCGGGCTCCTACAACCGGCGCATCACCGCAGACACCCCCTTTACCTTGACCGGTCCCGCCGCGGGCACCGACTTCGTCAAGACACAGGCCGACCCGACCGGCCGCACGGTAGGCGGCACATTCGCCAACTGCTCTGGTGGCGTAACCCCCTGGGGCACAGTGCTTTCCGGTGAGGAGAACTTCCACGAGTACTTCGGCGCCCCCGAGGGCGCGCCCGCGCCAAAGCCGGTGGATGCCGATCGCTTCGAACGTTATGGCATCCCGCTGGAGCCGAGCGAGCTCAAGTGGGAGACGTTCGATCCGCGTTTCGACGTCGCCAAGACGCCCAACGAAACGAACCGCTTCGGCTACGTAGTCGAGATCAATCCGTGGGATCCGGCCTCGACGCCGGTCAAGCACACCGCGCTTGGCCGCTTCAAGCACGAGGCCGCCACCATCTACGTCACCGGTGACGGCACCGTCGTGGCCTACTGCGGCGACGACGAGCGCTTCGACTACATGTACAAGTTCGTCTCCGCCAAGAAAGTGCAGCCGGGCAGCCCAAATGGATCAGATCCCGCCGCGATGGCGCACCATCTGACGCTGCTCGACGAGGGCACGCTCTACGTCGCGAAGCTCACCAGCGACATCCCGACGAACGAGATCGACGGCTCCGGCAAGCTACCGAAGCAGGGCGGGTTCGGTGGCACCGGAACCTGGATCCCGCTGCTGCGGTCAGGCCCCGACGGTGAGGGCGAATCACTCGTCGACGGGGTGACCGCGCAGGAGGCGGCGGTGTTCACCCGTTTCGCCGCCGACAAGGCAGGCGCCACCAAGATGGACCGGCCCGAAGACTTCGAGGCCAACCCCAAGACGGGCAAGGTGTACGTCGCGCTGACTAACAACGACAAGCGCGGCACGCAGGGCAAGGCGCCTGTCGACGCGGCCAATCCCCGCAACGAGAACAAGAGCGGGCAGATCCTCGAGATCACCGATGATCACGGCGGCACGAGCTTCACGTGGGACCTCTTGCTTGTCTGCGGCGATCCCGCAGCCGCCGATACCTACTTCGCCGGATTCGACAAGTCGAAGGTCAGCCCGATCTCCTGCCCAGACAACGTGGCGTTCGACAGCCACGGCAATCTGTGGATCTCAACCGACGGGAACGCGCTCAAGTCCAACGACGGGCTGTTCGCCGTCGCACTCGAGGGATCCAACCGCGGCGAGACCAAGCAGTTTCTCACCGTGCCGAGGGGCGCGGAAACGTGCGGGCCCATCGTGACCGACGACCTGGTCACCGTGTGCGTGCAGCATCCCGGCGAGGGCGACGAGTACAGCATCGACAAGCCACTGTCGCACTGGCCAGAAGGCGGCAACGGAACCGCGCGGCCCTCTGTCGTCGCGGTGTGGAAAGCCGATGGGAATATCGGCGCGTGACCGCACGTAGCGTTATAGCGTGAGCTTCCCTATTCGCGTCGGCGTGCAACTGCAGCCGCAACATTCCGCCCAATACAGCCATATCCGCGACGCCGTTCGCCGCTGCGAGGACTTCGGCGTCGACGTCGCGTTCAACTGGGATCACTTCTTCCCGCTCTACGGCGACCCCGACGGCCCGCACTACGAGTGCTGGACGATGCTGGGCGCCTGGGCCGAGCAGACGTCGCGCCTGGAGATCGGCGCGCTGGTCACCTGCAACTCCTACCGCAACCCAGAACTGCTTGCCGATATGGCGCGCACCGTCGACCACATCTCCGACGGCCGGCTGATCCTCGGCATCGGGTCGGGCTGGAAAGACAAGGACTACGACGAGTACGGCTACGAGTTCGGCACCGCGGGCAGCCGGCTCGACGACCTCGCTGCCGGGTTGCCGCGCATCAAGTCACGGCTGGCCAAGCTCAACCCGCCACCGACCCGGGACATCCCGGTCCTGATCGGCGGTCAGGGGGAACGGAAGACGCTACGGCTGGTCGCCGAGTACGGCGACATCTGGCACGGGTTCACCTCGCTGGAGACGTACCCCGCGAAGGCGGAGATCCTGGCGCAACACTGCGCGGATGTCGGCCGCGACCCGGCGACCATCGAGCGCTCAGCGGGTGTGAACGGCAACAGCCTCGACGCGCTGGTGGCTGAAGCCGACGCGTTCGTCGAGCTCGGGGTGACGATGCTGACCGTCGGAGTCAACGGACCCGACTACGACCTGACGCAGGCCGAGGCGCTGTGCCGGTGGCGCGACCGTCGTCAACCGAATGGAAGCTGAACTGGCGGAACGGCTCCCGTTGCGACGGGTACGTGAGATGCTTGCCGCGCCATGCCCAAGAAGTATGGGGTCAAAGAAAAGGACCTCGTGGTTTCGCATGTCGTCAACCTGGTGCTGACTGGCAAACTGCGGTCAGGGGATCGGGTCGATCGCAACGAGATCGCCAACGACTTAGGACTATCCCGCGTGCCGATACAGGAGGCGGTGGTCCAGCTCGAGCATGACGGCATCCTGTCAACGCAGTATCACCGTGGCGCGTACGTCGAACGATTCGACGAGTCCGTCTTGCGGGAACATCACGAGCTGTATGGGGTGTTGACCGGCATCGCCTCGGCCCGCGCCGCGGTCGACAGCCTTCCGCGAATCCTCGACCAGCTCGGCACGTTCGTCGACACCATGCGCAGTAGCAAAGGGTCGCGCGCGTTTCAGGAGACAGCGTGGAAGTTCCGCAACCTGATCAACGAGGAGTACGCGGGCCCGCGCTTGCAGGCCGCGATCCGTGCGTCGCAGACCTTCATCCCGCGGGGGTTCTGGTTGTCCTACCTCAACAACCACGACGAGTTGCTTCCGCTCTTCGAGGCCGAGACCGCCGCGATCCAACGTCGCGACCCCGACAGTGCCCGCGCGGCGTGCGCAGAGCGGTCCGGGGTGATGGCCAGGATCATGCTCGGTGAACTGGTGCGACGCGGGGTGTTCCGGCCTGCCGGAGCCGCCTGGCCGGCGACATCCAGCCCGGATGCGCCCGTTGCGTTCTGATTGAGCTGAAGTCAGTGCCGGATCGGCGGTGCCCATTACCTTGCTTTGATGCGGTTCGTGAAGCTTTTCGTCGTGGCCTCGGTCGCGCTGCTGATCTCGAGCATGGGCCTGGCGGCGCCTGCGGGCGCCAATGTCGACGGGTGCGCCCCGCCAGGGGTCGACAGCGCCAGCGCCCTGCCGACCAATCTCGCGAAGGCGGCGACGGGCCCCGGCGCCGACAAATACACGACCGACACGGTCGAGCCGTTGACCGCCGTCAACGCCAACGCCCTTGGCCTGGGCGTGCCTGGCACGCTGACCGTCGGCACGCTATCGGATGCGCCTCCGAGCATCTGCATCAACTCGGCGGGTCAGTTCACCGGCTTCGACAACGAACT
>JAVXWV010000465.1:0-3813 GCA_032230775.1 Mycobacterium sp.
AGGAGCGGGATGAAGAAGAAGAAGCCGGAGAGCAACCACACCACGCTCAGGCCGCCCTGCAGATAAATCGTCACGTTGGCCATGCTGCTCTGGGAGTACAGCCCAACCACGAGCAGCGAGGACAGCACGCCCTGGATCAGGATGGCGGTCACCGGATTTCGTGTCCTGGGATTGAGGTGGGTGAAGATCCGCGGGAGATGACGCTCCAGCCCCGACACGAAGATCAATCGCGAGTACGCCACCTGGTATGTCGTCATCGCCACGAAGAAGATGACGGCCATGACCACCGCGGCGACCTCCATCAGGCCCGGGAAGCCGGATACACCAAGGTTCCCGATCACGCCGGTGACCGCATTGATCTGGTCACCGGGTAGCACCAACATCGTGCCCAGGGTGCTCAACAGGTAGATCAGGATCAAGGCAAGCGATCCCCAGCCGATCATCTTGGCTGCGCTGCGCTTGACCGACAGAAATTCCGCACCCATGTTGAACGGCGTCTCGACCCCCACCAGGTACAGCAGAACGGTGCCGTAGAGGAATCCGGCCCCAGCGAAGTTGGGAATCAACGCGTCGTGCGCACTGAATGGCGTGGCCGCTCCATGGCCGGCCGCATAGATGACACCGCAAACGAAGATCGTCAGCGTGAGAACGCAGTAGATCACGAACGTGACATTCATGATCCGTTGATTGGCGGCTAGCTTCGCAAGCGCCAAGGCCACCACGGCCCACAGGATTACCAGCTGCAGAATGATGCTCATCGTGAGTCCGAGCTCGGCGTGGAATGCCAGGAGCAGGAACTGGAGAACGATCGCAGGCGACGATGCGGTGTTGAGGACGACGGGCACCCAGGAGAGGTAGCCGCCGAGGAACGCCATCTTGTCGCCCATGGTGCGGAACGCCCAGATGTACACGCCGCCTTGACCCGGCCACAGGTTGCCCAGCTCCAAGACCGCCAGGGCCGCAGGCACTAGGAAGGTGACGATGCCAAGCACCCACATCGGGATCGCCGTCCAACCGCCGGCGGCCATCACCGACGACCCGGTGATCCAGCAGATGATGAACACGTAGGTTGCGGTGAGCCCGAAGGTGCCGAGCACCTTCGGCAGAATCTGCTCTGGAACGAGCTCGGTGGTCATCAGGGCATCGCGCCCCGACGGTGGCGCCGCTTCGAGTTCTTGGGTCATTTCTTTCTCTCCCAATGCCGTTGGGTCAGGGGACGATCTGTCCGTCTTTCATCCGGACGACACGGCTCGCTTCTTCGGCCACCGTGGGGTCGTGCGTGCTGGCGACAACGGTGACGCCGAGCGTGGAACACAGGTCGCGCAACATGCGCACCACCGTCTCCCCCGTACGGTGGTCGAGATTGGCCGTCGGCTCGTCGGCGAGGACCAACGTCGGATTGCTGATCAGCGACCGAGCGATCGCGGTGCGCTGCTGTTCGCCGCCCGACATCTTCGTTGGCTGGTGGTGGACGCGATGCCCGAGTCCGACCAGATCGAGCAGCTCCATCGCCCGCTTGCGAAGCGACTTGCGGTCGTACGGTTCGAACATCAGTGGCAGCTCGACGTTCTCCACCGCCGACAGGAACGGAATCAGGTTGTAGCTCTGGAAGATGAATCCGATGGTGTCGTGGCGCAGCGCGGCGAACTGACTCTCTGTCAGCAGTGACGTGTCGCGGCCTGCGAGCTTGATCGTTCCCTTGGTCGGCCGGTCGAGGCCGCCGATCATGTTGAGCAGTGTCGACTTGCCGCTGCCGCTCGGCCCCATCAAGCAGACGAATTCGCCGGGCATCACCTGTAATTCGGCGGCGACCAGTGCACGGACCACCTCATCGCCGAGCTTGTGCAGCTTCCACACATCCGAAATCTCGATCACCGGGGCGGGGCCATCGGTTTGGATGGCGGTTTCGGCCTTCTCATCAATAACGGTCATCGCTCAACCTCCTGCGGTCAGGGAACGGATCGGTGGCCGCGAGGCGGCATTCCAGGTGGGCACGATGCTGGTGGCCAGCGCCGCGACGATGCTGACGCCGATCGAGATCGCCGCACCGAGCATCATCCCCTCGACCGACACTCCCGTCGCTGCCAAACCGACTGCACCTAAGACGATCCCGGTCACGGCGGCCAGCAGCGCGCCGACCAGCGCACCCAACACCGCCGCGATCACCGGCTCGACCAGCAACGCGGCCACCACGGGCGTGCGCGGCACACCGTTGGCACCGAGCACCCCGAGTTCGCGGGTGCGGTGGGCGACCGTGCGGGTGGTGGCTACCGCGACCTCGACCACACCCACCAGCAGCACGGTCACCGCGATCAGCACTACGGCCCGGCCGATCTCGTCGGCGTGACCCAGCGACGCGGACTGTGCACGGATTCCGTCGGACATGCCAAACACGATCACCACAAGGAACGCACCCGTGGCCGTCGTGATGACGGGCAGCACCATTTCGCCGATCCGCCGCCGTGCAGCGAGCCATCCGTAGGCCAGTCCCTTACCCAACATCACTGACCTCTGTTCTTCGCGCAAGCGCTCATCACTGCCCTCTGTTCTGCGCGCAAGCGCTCATCACCGCTCCCCCAGAAGTGAGACCGGCCGTTGTTGGAGCAGTCGGTGCACTGGTACCAGGGCGCCGACGATAGCCATCGCGGGGACGAAAGCTGCGACCATCCCTGAGGCCTGAAGCCACGCGGTCGGCGTGGCTATGCCGGGAATCACCAGCGCCACAGCGACTCCGGCGCCGATCACACCGACCAGGTATGCGGTCAGAAAGACGATGCCCGACTCGACGAGGAAGAAGTAGAGCACTTCGTCGGCCAGTCCGATGCTGGACATGATGCCGAATTCGCGCCGCCGCTCCTGTACTGCAGCCAGGAAGGACGACACCGCGATCACGAAACCGAGGCCGAGTCCGATGGTCGAGATGAGGCCGAGCGTCGAGCTGGTCACCTTGCCGGAGAACAACGCGGAAAACTTCTGCTCGAACGTCAGTGGCCCGGAACCGCCGACGGTGTCGTAGATCAGGCCGCCTCCGTTGGGATCCGGTTTGACCGACGGGTCCGACGTCGACGCCAGCCCGACGACGCCGCCGAAGACCTGTCCCAGATCGAGCCGCTTCTCGTCACCTGGCGGCGCGAAGATGAGCCACCAGCCGTTGTCGCCCACGACCGACTTCGCAAGCGGCGTCGCGACGGTGATCGACTGGCCGCTGCCTGTGATGTTCACGACGAGGCTCTGCCCGCCGACGACGACCCGATCGCCTGGGTGCAGGTTGAGCCGGTTGGCGACTTCCGAACCCAAAGTGGCTTGGCCACTGGCGATTTCGTCGCTACCCCGCACTGACACCGTACTGCCGTTGACGTCGGTCACGCCGGACAGAACGCGGGTCGCGGTCCAGCCGCCGGGAACGGTGAAGTTCGGGGCGGCGCCGTCTGCGACGAGAGCCTGGGCATTGTTGTCGTAGTGCACGCCTGCGGCAGGCACCCCCCACAGCTGGGCACCCCCGAGCACGTCGGTCACCGAATCGGCGCCGGTGATCGCAAAGCTCGCCGAGATCGTGCGGACGACGACTACGCAGGCGATGGCGAGCGCGATGCCGAGCACCGACAGAACAAACCGTTCGGGGCGGCGACGGATGTTGGCCAGCGCGAACCGGACGAGGCACACGAAGGTGTTCCCAGAGGCAGTGGCGATCGCCGGCGATCGAATGGTCGTGGGCGCACTACCGACCTGACTGGTCTCCACAAAGAGGGATGGTCCGACCGGAAAGTTTCACCGCCCGCCGTGCGGAATGTCGGGGGCGTTAACTCAGACGCC
>JAVXWV010000544.1:0-2853 GCA_032230775.1 Mycobacterium sp.
ACTACCCGATGCTGATCAACGGCTCCAAGACGCAGGACAACGAACGCGCCCGCACCGAGATCGTCTCGGTGACCGGCTATAACCCCAAGGGTGCGCTGAACATGGTTGTGGTTGCGCCCAATTCGCCGGCGCAGAAGCTGACCGACCTGGCAGGCCAGAAGGTGTCAGCCAGCGTCGGCTCGGCAGGCCACGGGATGCTGGTTCAGGCGCTGTCGAAGGCCGAGATCAATCCCAGCACGGGCGTCGAGGTGCTCAACCAGCAGCCGCAGGTCGGCGCGTCTGCACTGGAGTCCGGTCAGGTTCAGGCACTTTCGCAGTTCGTGGCGTGGCCGGGCCTGCTGGTCTTTCAGGGCAAGGGCAAGCTGCTCTACGACGGCGCGGAACTGAACTATCCGACGCTGCACGGTGTTGTCGTTCGACGGGCGTACGCCGCCCAACATCCGGAAGTACTCGACGCCTTCCTGCAGGCCCAGCTCGACGCCACAGACTTCCTCAATCTGAAGCCGCTGGAGGCCGCCAAGATCGTCGCCGAATCGGCGGGCCTGGCTCAGGAGGTGGTGTATCTCTACAACGGCCCCGGCGGCACGTCGTTCGACACCACGCTCAAACCGTCGCTGGTCGAGGCGTTGAAAGGTGATGTGCCGTACCTGAAGTCGATCGGTGACTTCGCCGAACTTGATGTGCCAGGCTTCGTCCAGGACGCTCCGTTGCGCGCGGCGTTCGCCGCTCGAAACCAGGACTACAGCAAAGCGGTGGCCGCGACGGCGAACCCGTCCCAGCTCGGCGGCACCGATCCGGTGTGCAACACGCCCGTCAACGACCCTGCGCGGGCCAGCGAACTGTGGCTCGACGGATCCGCAAGCACGCAGCCTGCGGCCACCCCGACGTGCCTGCTCAAGGCCGTTCGCGACGCCACCGCCAAGGGCGCCAAGGTCCGCGCCGCGTATGTTCCCGACGCCGAGCTGGGCACCCGGTGGTTCGCCGACAAGTCGGCCTGGGTGCGTGACGGGCAGAACTATCTGCCGTTCGGAACCCCGGCGGGCGCACAACGGTACATCGCGGCGCACCCCGGTAGCTCAGCGGTGGACTACCAGCAAGCCCTCAGCGGTGCGGTGTGACTGCCGCCGACGTCGTCGCTATCCTGCAGTCGCCGGTAATCGCCGAACCGGTGGTCCGGCGCGACCGGTCGGCCTCGCTGTGGCGCCGTCGGCTGGTGCGCGCGGCATCCGTGCTCGCCGCCGTCGGGCTGTGGCAGCTGCTCACCGCCAATCATGTCCGGGTGTGGCTGCGATTTGACACTCTGCCCACCGTCACCGAGATCGCTTCGGCGTTTGTGAATCGTCTTGGCACCCAGGACTACTGGCTGGACCTCGGACAGTCTCTGATCCGGATTCTGAGCGGCTTCGCGCTTGCCGCGGCGGTCGGGGTGGTGACGGGCATCATGCTGGGCCGGTCGGCGGTGTTCTCCGATGTGTTCGGTCCGCTGACCGAACTCGCGAGGCCCATCCCGGCAATCGCGATCGTTCCTGTGGCGATCCTGCTGTTCCCGACCGATGAGGCCGGGATCGTGTTCATCACGTTCCTGGCCGCCTACTTCCCGATCATGGTCAGCACACGCCACGCCGTGCGTGCGTTGCCGACGATCTGGGAGGATTCGGTCCGCACGTTCGGCGGCAACAGCTGGGACGTGCTGCGCCGCGTCGTGCTGCCCGGCATCCTTCCCGGCCTGTTCGGCGGCCTTTCGGTCGGCATGGGGGTGGCGTGGATCTGTGTGGTATCCGCCGAAATGATCTCGGGGCGGCTCGGTGTCGGCTATCGCACCTGGCAGGCCTACACGGTGCTCAACTATCCCGATGTGTTCGTCGGCATCATCACGATCGGCGTGCTCGGCTTCGCGACCGCCGCAACCATCGAACTGATCGGCAGGCGTGCCACCCGGTGGCTGCCCCGCGGTGAGGAGAACGTGCGATGACGACGGCGGTGGCGGTCGGCACCCGCCTGGAACTCGACGACGTGCGGCTGTCCTACACCGGGGCACCGGTGGTCGACGGCTTGAGCCTGTCGGTGCAGCCGGGTGAGATCCTCGTGCTCACCGGGCCGTCCGGGTGCGGCAAGTCGACGGTGCTGCGCGCACTGGCCGGCCTGCTGCGGCCCGACTCCGGTCGGGTGCTTGCCGACGGGCACGAGGTCACCGCGACCTCACGCGACCGCGGGATGGTGTTTCAGGACAGCGCGTTATTGCCATGGCGCACAGTGCGGTCAAACATCGAATTGGCGTTGCAGTTGCGCGGTGAGCCCCGCGCTGGGCGACGCGAGCGGGCCGACCGCTGGATCGACGAAGTGGGACTGGCCGGCTTCTCCGACTATCTGCCGAAGAGCCTGTCGGGTGGCATGCGTCAGCGTGTGCAGCTTGCCCGTGGGCTGGCAGGTGCGCCTCGGGCGGTGATGATGGACGAGCCCTTCGCTGCGCTCGACACTCAGACCCGGGCCGCCATGCAGCGGCTGCTCATCGACACCTGGCGCGCCCACCCGACCACGATCGTGTTCGTCACGCACGACGTCGACGAGGCGCTCATCCTCGGCGACCGCGTCGCCGTGCTCGGCCGTGTCGGCCAGCCCCTGCGGGCGGTCGTCGACGTGTCAGAGCCGCGCACGGAACAACTCGGGCGCCAAGCGCTTCGGGAAGAGATCATTGCGGCCCTTGATCATTCATGATGCAGATACCTGACCTGGCCGATACGGTTCGGCTCGACTGCGATGTGTTGGTCATCGGCGGGGGCACCGCGGGCACCATGGCGGCGCTGACCGCAGCCGAACACGGTGCACAGGTGCTCTTGTTGGAGAAGGCACATG
>JAVXWV010000552.1:0-3766 GCA_032230775.1 Mycobacterium sp.
GTCTGCGTGGCGAGCACATGCTCGACCTCGGACGTGCCGATGCCCATCGCGATGGCGCCGAATGCACCGTGGGTCGAGGTGTGGCTGTCGCCGCATACCACCGTCATGCCGGGCTGCGTCAGTCCCAATTGCGGCCCGATGATGTGCACGATGCCTTGCTCGGCGTCACCCATCGGGTGCAGCCGGACGCCGAACTCTTCGCAATTGCGGCGCAGCGTCTCGACCTGTGTTCGCGACACGGGGTCGGCGATCGGCTTGTCGATGTCGATCGTCGGGACGTTGTGGTCTTCCGTCGCGATGGTGAGGTCGGGCCTGCGCACCGAGCGCCCGGCGAGGCGCAGTCCGTCGAAGGCTTGCGGACTGGTGACCTCGTGCACGAGGTGCAGGTCGATGTAGATCAGGTCGGGCTCGCGCGCCGCGCCTTCGCCTGTGCCGTGGGTGACGACATGGTCGGCCCACACTTTTTCGGCCATCGTTCGCGGTGGGTTTACGGCGGTCATGCTTGACTATCTCACAATCTGGGAAGCTAATATCTCTCTATGAGACAGGATAGCGGCATCGGCGTGCTGGACAAAGCGGTGGGTGTGCTGCACGCGGTGGCAGACTCGCCGTGCGGGCTGGCCGACCTCTGCGAGCGCACCGGCCTCCCGCGCGCCACCGCGCATCGGCTGGCCGCAGGCCTGGAAGTGCATCGGCTGCTGAGCCGCAACGGGGACGGCCGGTGGCGGCTCGGTCCGGCGCTGACCGAATTGGCCGGGCAGGTGAATGACCCGCTGCTGGCGGCAGGCGCGGTGGTACTGCCGCGGCTACGGGAGATCACCGGCGAGAGCGTGCAGCTTTACCGCCGCGAGGGTACTTCGCGGATCTGCGTGGCTGCGCTGGAACCGCCTGCCGGACTTCGCGATACGGTGCCCGTCGGCGCTCAGCTGCCGATGACGGCCGGCTCGGGCGCGAAGGTGCTGCTTGCTTACGCGGATGCCGCGACGCAACAGGCGGTGCTGCCCACGGCGATGTTCACCGATCGAGCTCTTGCCGAGGTGCGCAAGCGTGGGTGGGCGCAGAGCGCCGCCGAGCGCGAGCCCGGTGTGGCCAGCGTCTCGGCGCCGGTGCGTGACGGCCGGGGGGCAGTGATCGCAGCGGTGTCGGTGTCCGGGCCGATCGACAGGATGGGACGACGACCGGGCCCCCGGTGGGCGGCCGACCTGTTGGCCGCGGCAGACGCAATGACCCGCAGGCTGTAGCGCCAAGGGGCATCCCATCCCGAACCGGTGGTGGGAAGCGGCCGAAGGGAACTCGGTTTTCTATGACCGGCCGGCGCCAGTAAATCGGCTTTGACGTAAATCTATTTGCTGATAGCGACCCTGGCCCCAAACACGCGGGTTACTCTCGCGCCGTGGACATCAACAGACGCGGATTCCTTGGCGCGGCCGGCGCGGCCGGACTGCTTGTGGTCAGTGTGCGGAACTCCGGCGTGGCAAATAGCGCGCCCACCAGTGGACCTGTGACGATCCAACACCGCTTCGGACAGACCACAATTCCGGCGCCGCCGAAACGAGTGGTGAGTGCCGGCTTTACCGAACAGGATGACCTACTCGCTGTCGATGTCGTACCGATCGCCGTGACGCTGTGGTGGGGCGACGAGCCATACGAAGTGTGGCCATGGGCGCAGCCGAAGTTGGGTGGCGCCCAACCGGAAATCCTCAGCATCTACGACGGGGGCTTCCAGTTCGACCGGATCGCCGCTCTGCAGCCGGACCTGATCGTCGCCATCAACGCAGGCGTGGATCAGGACAGCTACAACCGGTTGTCGGCGATCGCGCCAACGATTCCGCAGTCCGGCGAGGCGCCGTTCTTCGAGCCTTGGAAGACCCAGGCCACCACCATCGGTCAAGCGACATTCCAGCCAGCCAAGATGCAGTCGCTGATCACTGCGGCCGACAACAGGTTTCCGGCCGTGGCCAAGGCCAATCCGCAATTCCGCGGCAAGAATGCACTCCTGATGCAGGGTGCACTTTGGGAAGACAAGGTGGGCGCCACGCTGCCCGGATGGCGCACCGATTTCCTGACGCAAATGGGCTTCCGGATTCCCGACAGCATCAACGCGTTCGCGTTCGACGAACACCGGGCGTTCATTCCGCGGGATCAGATCGATGCAGTGCTCAACACCGCCGATGTGCTGATCTGGACCACCCAAAGCGACGCCGACGAAGCCGGACTGCGGGCGGATCCCGCCATCCAACAGTTGAACGCGACGGCGCAGAACCGCAACGTCTTCACCGGAAAAGAGTTGGCTGGCGCCATCGCGTTCTCTTCGCCACTGAGCCTGCCGGTGGTGGCCGAGCAGTTGCCACCGATGCTCAATGTAGCGCTGAATCACTAGACGGAACCGCGGTGTCGAACGCTCGCGCATTGTGCGTCGTGCCGCTTGCGGTCGGCGCCGCGATCTTGACAGCTCCCGCTGCCTGCGCAGACCGGCCAGAACCCGTGGCCCCTCTTCGGTTCCTACGACACGTTCCTGGATCACGCGCGCCAGACGTTCAACGGTCAGCCCAACTTCTCCGATCCATCTGTGCAGTCGGCCAGTTTCACGACGACCTGTGTCGCGTCGGGTTGTGTGGCGCACTGGCTGAGGTTGACGGAGTTGACGGAGAACCCGAACGCACCGGCACTGTTCGACTACCAGTGGGTCAACGTCCGGTGGGAGTCGACAGGCGAGTATCCGTTCCATTGCGACGACGGCAGCGCGATCACGACGACGAGGTCAGACTCCCTCACACCCAACGGTGACGGGAGCTTCGCCGGTGAACGCACTTTCACTGTCATCGGGCCGGGGTGCCCCGGTGATGGTGCGGGAACGTACTGGTTACCGTTTACGCTGACGCCGACGTGACGGGGTCGCGGCAGGTGAACACCTGCTTCGAAACGGTTTGTACCCCCGATGGGATTCGAACCCACGCTACCGCCGTGAGAGGGCGGCGTCCTAGGCCGCTAGACGACGGGGGCCAGAACTTTTTCCGGAGAGTCAGCATATCCCAGGGAATATTGCGGTCCTAATCCGCTGGAACTCGACACTCTTCGCGCAAGAGCTCATCGCATTGGCTGGGGTACCAGGACTCGAACCTAGAATGGCGGTACCAGAAACCGCTGTGTTGCCAATTACACCATACCCCATTGGCTGCCTATAACCGCAGGTCACAGGCCTTTTGGCTCCGCTACGCTTCGCGCACTTCCCATCGCCTGTTGTATCGGGCCGACGTGCAGACTATCAAAGATTCGCGGGTGCCCTTCTCACGCCTCGGCCGCCGCAGCGGCGGCAGCGGCACGGTCTCGTCCCGCGCGCAGCCGTTGCAGGCTGCGGTCACGGCCGAGCAGTTCGAGCGACTCAAACAGCGGCGGGCTGATCGACGCGCCGGTGGCGGCCACCCGGATCGGACCGAACGCCTTGCGCGGTTTGAGCGCCAGGTTTTCCAGCAGCGCAAGCTTGAGCGCTATTTCGATCTTCGCCGTGGTCCACTCCGCCACATCCTCGAGCGCGGTGATCGCGGCGTCGAGCACCTGCGCCGCGTCGCCGCGGAGTTCCTTGTCGGCCGCCTTCTCGTCGAGCCTGAATTCGTTGTCGTTGAGGAACTTCAGCAGGTCCCACGCGTCACCCAGGACGACGATGCGGGTCTGCACCAGTCCGGCCGCCTCGGCGAATTGTCTGTCGTCGAGCCCGGTGTCGTGGCCATGGGCGGCGAAGTACGCGCGCAGCCGTCCGGTGAAGTCC
>JAVXWV010000560.1:0-2814 GCA_032230775.1 Mycobacterium sp.
ACCACCTTCGCCGCGGCCAAAATGATCGCTGACGAGGGATTAGCGGACCACATCGACATGAACTTCGGCTGCCCGGTGCCCAAGGTCACGCGTCGTGGCGGAGGTGCCGCGTTGCCGTTCAAGCGGCGGCTGTTCGGGCAGATTGTGGGGGCTGCTGTCGCGGCAACGAAAAACACGGACATTCCCGTCACCGTGAAGTTCCGGATCGGCATCGACGACACCCATCAGACCCACCTGGACGCGGGGCGGATCGCCGCCGACGAGGGTGCGGCCGCCGTCGCGCTGCATGCCCGCACAGCGGCTCAGCGCTACTCCGGAACCGCCGACTGGGAGCAGATTGCCCTGCTCAAGCAGCACGTCACGACCGTCCCGGTGCTTGGCAACGGCGATATCTTCGACGCCGACGACGCGCTGGCGATGATGGCCGCCACGGGGTGCGACGGTGTCGTCATCGGCCGCGGCTGCCTGGGCAGGCCGTGGTTGTTCGCCGAGCTGTCGGCCGCGTTCGCGGCCACGACGCCGGCCACACCGCCCACACTCGGCGAGGTCGCGGCCATCATGCGGCGGCACGGCGAGCTGTTGGCAGCGCATCTCGGTGAGGACAGGGGCATGCGTGACATGCGCAAACACATCGCGTGGTACCTGCATGGCTTCCCTGCGGGCGCCGACCTGCGACGGGCATTGGCCCTGGTCAAGACGCTGGGCGAGCTGGAAATGCTGCTTGATCAGCTCGACCCGCAGGTACCGTTCCCTCAGGCCGCGACCGGCCCGCGAGGCAGGCAGGGGTCGCCGGCGTCGGTGGCGCTGCCGCACGGCTGGCTTGCCGATCCCGACGACTGCACGGTGCCCGCGGGAGCGGACGTCATGAACTCGGGAGGCTAAACCGAGACGTTCTCGGTACCGTCGGTGGACTGGCCGTCTCTCAGGATGTCTCAGTACGATATGACTCTTGTCGTATCTGGCTCCAATGGCGGAGCCCGCAGAGTGCTGCTACATGAACAAGGGGCAGACAAGGACACTGCGTACGCCCACGCGCGCCGACGCGCACGATGATCAAGAGTCGGAGGCCGGAGGAACATGAGTGACGGCGATAACGCCACTCCTGGCCCTCCCAGGCTGCCTGGGCCGCCGGATGCCGGCGGCGACAATCAATGGCTTACCCGAACTCCGCGTCCATCGCCAGGCGCCGCGCCGTGGGAGCGCAACGGGACCTCCGAATCCGAATATGTCGAGAAGTCCAGGCAGACCGGCAACAACCACACAGACGGTGTGACGGTTGCCGACCTGATCGCAAAGCTGCACGGCGATTCGAGTGTTCCCGATGGACTGAGGCGATTCCGCCGCGAGCCCGATGCCCCGCCGCCGCAGGCCCCGCCGCCACCGCCGCCTGCCCCACGCACCGAGGTCATCGCGGCAGTCTCGCGGCCCGTGGCCGCGGACTCAGACAGCGCGGACACCGAAGTGATCCCCATCGTCTCGATGCCGCCCTCGGAGCTACCCGACCTCGCTCATCTGCGCCGGGCAAAACGAGTGCCGCCGTCGCATGTCGGGACCGCGAAGGCACTGAAGGGAACAGAGCCACGCAAACGCCGCACGACGATGGTTGCCGGTCGCGCGGCCGCCGCCCTCATTGCCGTGCTGGCGCTGGCCATGACCGGTGCGGCGTGGCAATGGCAGTCGTCCAAAAACCACATGCTCAACACGGTCTCCGCACTTGACCCGAATTCACGCGACATCTTGGATCCGACCGCACAGTTCGGTGACGAGAACTTCTTGATTGTCGGCGTGGACAGCCGATACGGCGAGAACAGCGACATGGGCGCAGGCGACACCCAGGATGCCGGCGGTACCCGGTCGGACACCGTGATGCTGGTGAACATCCCAGCCAACCGCAAACGCGTTGTCGCCGTGTCGTTTCCGCGCGACCTCGCCATTACCCCGATGCAGTGCGAGCCGTGGAACCCCGAAACGCATGAGTACGGACCGCTCTACGACGACCAGACAAAGTCTTACGGGCCCGACGAGGTGTACACCGAGACCAAGCTGAACTCCGCCTACGCGTTCGGTGGTCCGAAGTGTTTGGTGAAGGTGATCCAGAAACTGTCCGGCCTATCCGTAAACCGATTCATGGCAGTCGATTTCGCCGGATTCTCCAAGATGGTCGACGCCCTCGGCGGTGTCGAGGTGTGCAGCACGACGCCGCTGGAGGATTACGAGCTCGGCACCGTGCTGGCCAACGCCGGACGCCAGACGGTCGACGGGCACACCGCGTTGCAGTACGTGCGCGCGCGTCAGGTGACCACCGAAGTCAACGGTGACTACGGCCGGATCAAGCGTCAGCAGCTGTTCCTGTCGTCGCTGCTTCGCTCGATGATCTCCAAGGAAGTGTTCTTCTCGCTGTCCAAGCTCAACAACGTGGTCAACATGTTCATCGACGACAGTTACGTCGACAACATCAAGACCAAGGACCTCGTCGACCTCGGCCAGTCCATTCAGGGCGTGAACGCGGGCCGAATCACGTTTGTCACCGTGCCGACGGTTGGATACGCCGACCAGTACGGCAACGAGACACCCCGCACAGAGGACATGCGATCACTGTTCGACGCGATCATCAACGACGACCCGCTGCCCGGCGAGAACAACGCCAACGCGACAACCACGCCGACCACCAAGGACACACCAGAAGCCAGCAGCACCGCGCCGTCCGCATCGGCCCAGCCGCAGCCGGCCGACGGGACCGGCAGCACTCAGATGATGGACGCCGTGACAACCACGCCGCAGACGGTCACCGTGCACGTGTCCAACTCCACCGGC
>JAVXWV010000613.1:0-5159 GCA_032230775.1 Mycobacterium sp.
GCTACCCCGACGCCGGACCCCAGCACTAACCACCGCCACACCGGCAGCCTGCGCCAGCCCCACACAGTCGGCGCCAGGCCACCGACGACCACCAGGTTGAGCCCGACGGCCAGCAGCGGATGCACGCGGGTCAATCCCAGGCTCAACACCACGATCGCGGCGGCGGTCACCGCGGCGACGAACGCCGCCACAGTAAGACCCGTCGCCCATGGGGTGGAGTCGTCCGTCACCCAAGTCAATCTAGTCTGCCAATTTTGCCCGTTCGTAGAACGCGAGTGCTGCGGCAGTCGCGACGTTGAGCGAATCGGTGCCGCGCGACATCGGGATCCGCACCCGCACATCGCTCGCCCGCATCGCGTGTTCGGTCAACCCCGGCCCCTCGGCGCCGACGAGAATCGCCGCCTTTTCGTCGGCCACCTGTGTCATCGCCTCGGCCAACGTGTTGGCAGAATTATCGGGAGTCATGGCGAGCAGGCGAAACCCCTTGTCCCGCAGCAACTCCAAGTCTGCAGGCCAGGCCTCGGTCCACGCGTACGGGACCAGCAGGGCGTGGCCCATCGACACCCGAACGGCGCGCCGGTACAACGGGTCGGCGCACCCCACGCCGAACACCACCGCGTCGACGCCGAGGCCCGCGGCGTTGCGAAAAATCGAGCCGAGGTTCTCGTGGTCGTTGACGCCTTCCAGCACCGCCACGGTGCGGGCCCCGTCGAGTACCTGCGCCACGCTCAGCTCGGGCGGACGGGACGCCGACGCCAGCACCCCGCGGTTCAGATGGAATCCGACCACCTCGGCCATCACGTCCGCGTCGACCCGGTAGTACGGCGCATCGACGCCTGCCAGGTCGGTCGCGAGTTCGCCGAGCCGCCGGTCGGTGCCCAGCATTGCCCTGGCCTTGAACCTGGAGGCCAGCATGCGCTGCACCACCAGCACCCCCTCGGCGATCACCAGACCCTTGCCGCTTGGCAGATCGGGCCTGCGATCCACGCTGTTGAGATCGCGGAAGTCGTCGAGCCTAGGGTCAGCAGGATCAGCGACGTCGATTACTACTGCCAATCCCCGCTCGCTTCGCTCGTGCCCGCCGGACGCCGCTCACGCGCTTTCGTCGACGATCCCCGACATCAGATCCGCGGCCACCAAGAGCGTATTGCGCTGGTCGGGCTCGAGTCGGTCAAGGCGTTGCCTAAGCCATTCCTGGCTGGCGCGGCGCTCGACCTCGATCAGCTCGACGCCGGACCGCGATGCCGACACCAGCACCTGACGACCGTCGGCGGGATGCGCATCACGCGCGACGAAACCCAGCGCGGCCAACGAGGCAATCACCCGAGTCATGGACGGCGGACGGACCCGCGCGTGTGGCTAATGCCCCAGGTGTCATCGGGCCTTCCTTAGCAAGCGTCGACAACGCCGACAACTGCGACAGCGAAACAGGGGAATCCGGGCGCCGGAACCGTAATTGGCGAGCCAGACGTATCACCGCCAACGACAGATCACTCGCAAGCCGGGCGTCGACGTCATTCACAGGCAAAGAGTACCTAGCACGTCTCGGGAAAACCGCGGAACTCCACCCCACTTCTGACGCGGCCGTAATCGGCTACGTTGTCAACGTGGCACCGGAACCCCCCGCACTGCCGGCCGTCCTGCTCAAGCCCTGGCCGGTCATCGCGGCGATCGCCGCGGCTTGGCTCATCGCCACCGTGTTGGCGTTCACGGTGCCTGGCCTGCACGAGTACCGCCCGTTCACAGTGGCGGGGCTCGGCATCGGCGTGCTTGGCACGTCGATTTTTCTGTGGCAACGTCGCGCCGTTCGCCGCGGATCGCGCGGTGCGCAAAGCGGGCTCAGCTGAATTCGCAATGAGACTGGATGGCATTCGACTCCAAGGAGGACACATGGCAGCCCCGCTGTTGCAGGCACAGATCGACATCGACGCCCCGGTCGCCAAGGTGTGGGCACTGGTCTCCGACCTTAGCCGGATGCCGCAGTGGAGCCCGCAGTGCCGAATGATGAAGCCGCTGGGCCCGGTCCGCCAGGGCACCCGGACCATCAACCTCAACCGCCGCAGCCGCACCTTCTGGCCGACGACGAGCACGGTCACCGAAGTGATCCCTGAGAAGAAGATTGCGTTCCGGGTGAACATCAACCACACGGTGTGGTGCTACGAACTGGAACCCACCGATACCGGCACGCGCGTGACGGAGACCCGGCACGCCGAGAACGGCGTCACGGCGATCTCCAATATGGCGATCAACGCGGCCATGGGGGGCGTACCCAGTTTCGAACGTGAACTCGTCGACGGCATGAACGAGACCTTGTCGCGCATCAAGGCCGCCGCGGAAATCTAGCTCTCCGGTTCCACCACGGGCTCCGCCACGTCGAGCACACCGTCGTCGAACGGGTCGTAGAGCGGCGAGCCGGTGCCGGGCGGTTGCGGTGTGTCCGAGTGTGCGCCGCAGCCATATTCGGACTCGACGACATGCCCGTCGGCGGCCAGTTCATTGGCACACACTCCGAACAAGGTGCCCAGTGCCCCGGCAAGGGGTACGTAGAAGCCGCAGTCGCGGCAGACCCGGCGGGTGGACCGGGCCATCGCCGATCCGGGACCGAAGTCTCCGTCATGCCAGCGTTGGGCGGCATCGCTGCGGCCCAACTCGCCGAGTACCTGACGACGGCCCAGCCCAACCTCGACCGCGACCTCATCGACCTGTGGGTCACCGCTGGCCATGTAGCCGGGCACCAGCCGCGGGTCGTTGTCGGGCGGCGCCAGCAGATCTCCTGGGCCAAGGTCGCCGGGTCTGACTCGCTCCTGCCACGGCACCCACTTGGGCGCCAGCAACGCCGTCGGGCCGGGGACCAACACGACTTCGCTAATCGTGGCGTGGTCGGCGCCAGGACAGGCGGCCACGACGACGGCCCATTGCCAGCCGCGGTAACCCGGCATGTCGGCAAGGAACCGATGCGTGGCGGAGGTCGGGTCTTCGAAGCCGGCGCCGAGGTACTCGCCGAGGGTGTCCTCACCGCTGCTCTCGATGATCGCGGCGCGCGCCAGCTCGACGGCGCCCATCAGCACCGCCTCCAGGTCGGGGCGATCGTCGGTGTCCACGCTGTCCATCGCCACTAATAGTGCCTCAAGGAGCGGGCGGGGAGCCACACCGGTCGCATGCACACCCGCTACCGCCGCCATGGGGGAGAATCGTTGTGTGACCGGATCGCGGCGTGACCCTCGCTACTACCCGCCGCGCCCGCCGTCCGACGAGCATCCCGGGATGGCGAACTATCCCAGTGACCCCGGTGGCGACGGAGGTTACCGGCGATCGCGCCGGTCCACGCCGAGCGCCAATCGCTGGCTGCCGCCCTTGGACGAGCCCGCTCGGCCGTATACGTCCCAGCCGCCTCCGCGGACCGTCGGTGCAGGCGCGGGACAGAAGGTCACCGTCACGAGGGCGGCCGCACAGCGTAGCCGCGAAATGGGTTCGAAAATGTACGGTCTGGTGCACCGCGCCGCCACCGCAGACGGTGCCGACAAGTCCGGCCTCACCGCACTGACGTGGCCGGTGGTGGCGAACTTCGCCGTCGACGCCGCGATGGCCGTCGCGCTTGCCAACACCCTGTTCTTCGCCGCGGCCAGCGGGGAAAGCAAGAGCAAAGTCGCGCTGTACCTGTTGATCACCATCGCGCCGTTCGCCGTCATCGCCCCGCTGATCGGGCCCGCGCTGGACCGGCTGCAGCACGGTCGGCGGGTGGCGCTGGCCGCGTCGTTCGTGTTGCGGACCGCGCTGGCCGTTGTGCTGATCGCCAACTATGACGGCGCAACGGGCAGCTACCCGTCCTGGGTGCTGTACCCGTGCGCGCTCGGAATGATGGTGCTGTCCAAGTCATTTAGCGTGCTGCGCAGCGCTGTCACTCCGCGTGTGCTGCCACCGACGATCGACCTCGTGCGGGTGAACTCGCGGCTGACGACCTTCGGGTTATTGGGCGGAACGATGGTCGGCGGCGCGATCGCCGCAGGCACCGAGTGGGCGTTGGACCTGTTCCATCTGCCCGGCGCTTTGTACGTCATCGTCGCGGTCACGATCGCCGGCGCGGCGTTGTCGATGCGGATCCCGAAGTGGGTCGAGGTGACCGCGGGCGAGGTCCCCGCCACGCTGAGCTACCACGGCCGCAGCGGAGAATTGCGCCACCACCCAGAACTGCACACGACATCAGGAGCAGCACGGCAACCGTTGGGCCGCAACATCATTGCTGCACTCTGGGGCAACTGCACGATCAAGGTGATGGTCGGCTTCCTGTTCCTGTACCCCGCGTTCGTTGCCAAGTCTCACGATGCCGGCGGCTGGGAGCAGCTGCGCATCCTCGGCGTCATCGGCGCGGCCGCGGCAATCGGAAACTTCGCGGGTAATTTCACCAGCGCGCGGCTCAAGCTCGGCCATCCGGCACTGCTGGTTGTCCGCTGCACGATCGCGGTGACGTTCGTGGCATTGGCCACCGCGCTTACGGGCAAGTTGATGGTCGCCGCGATCGCCACCTTGATAACGGCTGGGGCGGCCGCGATCGCGAAGGCATCGCTGGACGCGTCGCTGCAGGACGATCTGCCCGAGAAGTCGCGCGCGTCGGCGTTCGGACGCTCAGAGTCGTTGCTGCAGTTGGGCTGGGTGGCAGGCGGCGCCATGGGCGTGTTGGTGTACACCGATCTGTGGGTGGGCTTCACGGGGATTTCGGCGGTGCTGATCCTCGGATTGGCGCAGACGCTGGTCAGCTACTTCGGCGAGTCGCTGATACCCGGCTTCGGCGGCAACCGGCCGGTGCTCGCCGAGCAGGAGGGCGGCAGGCCGGATACGGCGGCGGTGGGACAGGAGTGAAACGCGTCCTCGCCGCGCTGGCGATCGTCGTGGTCGCCGCGTCGGTGCTTACCGGTGTGCTGATCTGGCGGCTCGCACAGCATCCACCGCCGGAACACCCTGAGATCACTGCCTTTTCGCACGGCCAGCTGGTGCGGGTGGGGCCGTATCGATATTGCGAGGTGCTCAACCCCACCGACTGCGACACCCCACGGACCGACGCCGCCCTCACCGTCGACCCGCGTCACGCGGTGCAACTGTCGGTGCCCCCCGCGATAGCCCGCGCTCCATGGGTTTTGGTGCGGTCCTACGAGGGCGCGGAC
>JAVXWV010000640.1:0-16794 GCA_032230775.1 Mycobacterium sp.
TCATAGTAGGCGTGGCGCCCCGCCATCGCCATCGTCAGCGCCAGGGTCGTACCGCTAACGAGCGGGCCGGTGCCTGTCGCAAAGGAACCGTCGGTCGCCTCCAAGCGCACACCTTTGATGGCGGTCCGGCTGCGCACCGCAAAGTCCCGCCGGGCATAAAAGTCCGCTACGGGGGTGACGACGTCCACCGGGGGTGTGCGGAGGATTCCGAGGGGCCGCCGGATGTCTTGAGCGTGCACAATGACCTCACCCAGCCATGCGGCGGTCGGCCCCAGTGGCGCGGTGGTGCTGGTGATGACACGCCGGAACCGCTCGAGCGTCTCGGCGGGTGTTCCGCCTTTGTGCTCGGCCAAACGCCGGTCGTTATGCAGGTCGAAGTCGAATCGTGCGCCCAGGGCGCTGGCGAACCAGCGCAGGGGACCGATGCTCGCGGCCGCCGTGAGGTGAGCGGCCACCTCCTCGATAACCCACCGCCCGCACAGTGACGGCTGCGCCCATTGCGCGTCGTCGAGCCCCGCGAGATCGTCTGCGAGCGCGGCGCGCTCGGCATGGGCCGCCAACCAGAGAGCGTCGCCGCCGGCGCCGTCGGACATGCAAACCTCCAATACACGGAAGAGATGACATCGGTGTAGACCTCCGCCGCGCGTCAATCTGATCGGCCCACCATTGAAGGACTCTCAGCCGCTGTGGATCAACTGCGCACCTCGAACTGCGACTCTCGCCTAGGTCAGTCCGCGGTCACTTGAAATGGGACCTTCTACCGGGACACGTTCGCATCGCAAGCCGCGAAGGACCAGCCGATCTACGACATAAAGAAAGTCTCAACGGCGCTCGATCAGCTGCTCGAATGCCCGGACGATCAACGCATCGCGGTAGAAGGCGGTCTGCAGCGAGTCGCGAGCGTGATTGTGATGCAAGAGCTGTTCTCCATAGCGTGAGCCGGAGTTCCTACATTTGGAACGGACCACTGACCCGTTGTCGCGACGTTCGCCACCGAGTCGACCTGGGACGGCTTGGCAGACGCGCTGATCGAGAAGTACGAGGGAATCGCAACACGCATCGTCCTGTACAACGCCCTCGGCGATCACGAGCGCTTCGAGCGATATGGCGCCGTCGCGCGATCTATGCGCGCGCTTCGCGACCGTTAGATCCTGGTTTCTCACGGGCGAACCAAGCGCGACACCTCGGAGATAGATGTCGGACGTGGAGGGTTACGTCGAAACGAGCCAATGGCCGATCACCACAACGAACACGGCCAGCACCCGGTAGACGTCGGCCGACGCCACGCGCTCCGATGTTGTGTCGCCGTTGTGCTCTGCCGGGCTACCCCGACGAGCTCGATCACCGGCCATACCAGGCCTCTCGTCCATAGTGGCTACCCGAGGCCGGGAATAGCCGCAGGCCCGCGCGCATCACGATCACATTTCGCACACCCGTTCTGCCGATATCGAACAAGGATGGTGATGGAATCGGTTATGAAAAGGCGCGTCACGGAGGGGCGGACAACTAGATGACACACGGCGGGTACCGGGGCGGTCAGCCCGACCCGTTCGGTTCGGACCCCTTCGGTAGTCCGCCGAGCACCCAGGGGTACACGCCGCCGCCGCTGACCCACGGCGTTCCCCCCACGACAGCTGCGGTCTTCCCGCCGACGGGTCCGCCAAGCGGCGAAGTCAACACATTGGCGACCTTATCGATCGTGTTCGCGTTCGTGTTCGCCCCGGCCGGCGCCGCGCTGGCCCATGTGGCGCTCTCCCAGATCAAACGGCGCGGGCAACGCGGTCGGGAACGAGCGATAGTGGGCCTCACCTTGTCCTACTTGATCATCGTGCTGGCCGTGATTGCGCTCCTCATCTGGCTGTTTACCTCCAACGGTGCAGAGTCGCCGTCGTTACCCGGTTCGACGACGGCGACGCAGACCACGCCGACAGCCAGTCCGCCGCCACCACCGCGCACCACGGTGTTCACCCCGCCACCGGCGCAGCGACCCACGGTCAGAGTGGAGCAGCTCCGGGTCGGCGACTGTATCGAGGTGCAGCAGACCGAGCCAGATCCCACCAGGGGGCCCGACACCAACGTCATCCTCATCTTCCCGGTTCGGTGCGAGGTGCGCGACGGAGTATTCGGAGTAGACCAGATCTCGTCGACCAACTCCTGCCCGGGGCAGGCACTGTTCAACAGGCAAGAAACGATTTTTGCCTGCATCTCGAATTATCGACGCTGATAAATGAGGAGCGCTGATACGAGGAGGTTGTGTTCACTGATTGGTGATACCCGCGTCGACCGAAACGGCAGGCCGAAGACCTGCGGCATAGGATTGTCGCAGGCCACGGACAAGGTCGTTTAATGCATCCTGGTGATAAGCCATTCGAGCCGCAGTCGGCTGATCCGTTCGGTACGCCGTACGGACCAGGGTCCGCGCCATCGAGTCCGGGTCCGCTGGGGCAGGGCACTCTGATCGGTCGGCCCCATGGAGCACCATCGTCCGCCGACTACAACACCTTCGCGGTGCTCTCGCCCATCTTCGCGGTCGTGGTACCGCCGGCGGGGGTGGTGCTGGGGCACCTGGCGTTGCCCCAGATCCGTCGCACCGGTGAGCGTGGCCGCGCGGCCGCCATTGCTGGACTGGTGATCGGCTATCTGATGTGCCTGGTGCTGATCGCCGCCCTCATCTGGTGGTTGACCAGCGATTCCCAATCTGGCACCACATCGGCCTCAACCGCGCAGAGCGCCTCCGCCTCTCCGCCGCCAACCACCCGGCCGCGACCCTCAACGGTCACATCGGTGGCGCCGCCGAGCACCGTTCCGCGCATCAAGCTCGACCTCGCGTCGGTACCGATCGGCACGTGCGTGGAAATCCAACTGCGCAGCGACGAAGGCAACGACGCGCTGGATCTGTTCAAGGTCGACTGCGCGCACAAAGAAGGGGTGTACACCGTCACCGCCCGAGTCTCCGCCAACTACGAATGCCGTTCGGTCTACATCGCCGCGCCGCCGGACCACTCATTCGCCCTGTGCCTGAATCCCTACTGATGCTGATGAACACGCCGGAAGCAACGACCCACCAGCGGCGCAGGCCAAAGGCGGGGTGGTGAACGTGGGGCAACCGAACCCGTTCGATTTCAGCGACTTTGGGCCGCCCCCCAGCGGTTCCGTCCCGCCGCCAGCCCAGGCGGGTGCTCAACGGCCGCCCGCACAGGGCAGCGGTGGCTTTTCCACCGGCTTCGATCCCTGGTCGAATCAACCGAAGACACGTCAGCGCCCACAGGACGCCGGCCGCGACGCCTTCGGTCAAGCGACCACCACAGGGACGCTGGAAACCGCCGGGCCGCCACTGAAGTGGTTCGGCGTGGCGCTGGTTCTGGCCGTCGCGGGGGTAGTGCTGGCCCTGCTGAGCGCCACCTCGGGTGGCGGTATTTTCGTGACCGCGCTGGCGGGGTGGCTGTTGGCCGGGCCGATCGCGATCGGCGCACTGGCGGTGTACTCGCGGGTGGACACCCGCCGGCGCAGCGAGTCGATCTATTCAGCGCCGCGCTGGGCCGCCACGTTGTACTGGGCGGTGCTGACTCTGTGTCTGTTGGGAATCGCGTTGGGCGCCTGGCAGATCGCCCTATGGGCGGGCAGGCAGTAGATGTCCGTGACACAGCGAATCCGACTGTCGTGCAGAAGCATTGGGCTGCTGATGCGGTTCTTGGCCATTGCTGTGTTCATCGTTGCATTGGCCGGCTGGGCCGTTCCGTCCGCGCACGCCGAGCCGGCCAGCGGCGGCTCGAAGCGGTTCGGCGCCTGCCTGGCCTCGCAGAAGGCCGGGGATCTGCTGCTGCTGTTCGACCAGTCCAGCAGCCTGCAGGGCACCGACCCCCAGGCGGCTCGGGTGCAGGCGGCGCGCTACCTGCTGCAGACCTTGGGCAATTACGCCGACCGGGTGGGCGCCAACCTCGACGTCGCCTCCGCCGGGTTCTCCGACACCTATGCGCCCGAACATGATTGGACGAAGCTGACCGGGGCGACGGCTGACCAGGTCGGTTCCGAGCTGGCGAGCATCGGCAACAAGAACACCGGCATCGACACCGACTACTGGCTGGCGCTCGACGGCGCACGCCAGGCCTTGGCAACGCGCGGACCCGGGCCCAACGGCGGACAGCGCTGCCAAGCGATCGCGTGGTTCTCCGACGGCAAGATCGATTTCACTCCGCGGGACCTCTCCAAGCCGTACGCCGATGGGATAAACCTGAGCGCTCCCAACGGAATCGACGACACCACCAAGCGGGCGGTGGACTCGATCTGCCGGCCGGGCGGGCTGGCCGATCAGCTGCGTTCCAGCGGCATCATCATGCTGGGGATCGGGTTGGGCGCCAACAAGACGCCGACCGACTTCGATGTGATGTCGGCGATCAGCACGGCCCACGGACTCAACGGCATGGCCTGCGGGAAGATCACCGATCCGGTGCCGGGTGACTTCTATCCCGTCTCCGACATCGACGACATGCTCTTCGGGTTCGACGCGCTCAACCCCGATCCCGGCACCACGCAGCAAGGCGGGGTGTGCCAGCTGCAGGTGTGCCGCGAGGCGCGGCACAACTTCGTGCTGGACCGCTCCATCAAGTCGGTCAACATCCTTGGCTCCGGCGGTGTGGCCGGCGTGGTGCCCTACCTGATCTCACCGTCCGGCAGGACGCTGGAGCTGCCAAGGAAGGATGGCCGCAACACCGCCGACATCGACGGCGTCCCCGTGAGTTATCAGTGGCAATCGGAGTCGGCGCAGACCATTTCGCTGCAGAACACCGGCGGCCCGCAGTGGGCGGGTCAGTGGGCGGTCGTCTACGTCGACACCACCGGTCAGCATCCCGACGCGGTATCACGGGTCAGCATCCACATCACCACCGACATCTTCCCGGCGCTTGTCGACGCCGACAATGTGTCCTGGCGCAGTGGGCAGGTGCTCAAGGGTCTGACGTTCGGTCTCGTCGACGGGCAGGGCAAGTCCATGCAACCCACCGACCTTGCCGGTAGCGCCACCATGTCGGCGGCGCTCGTGCCCGACGGCGCGGCGCCCCTGCCGCTGCTGCAGTCGGTGGCCAAAGCCGATATCGCCCAACCGTTGGACGCCGACCTGACGAAGGTGAATCCCGGGCATGCGGTGCTGCGGATGTCGCTGGTGATCACCACCGCGCCGGCCACCGACCCGTCCGGCGCGCTGATCGCACCCGGCACCGAGCTGTCACCACAGGATGTCGATGTGCCCGTGCAGATCCTGCCCAGGCTGGGCCTGCCCACACCGGGAGATCGGATCGACTTCGGCACCGTGCAGGCCACCAAAGGCGCAACCGCGTCGCTGAAGATCACCGGCCCGGGCTGCGCCTGGATCGCCGACGCCGATCCCGCAAAAGTGGTGGCCGCACCCGACGACATCGGCACTTCGCGGGTCACCTCCACGGCGAACTCCCCGCAGAGCTGTGTGAAAGTGCAGGCCGGGCAGACCGCCCAGCTGCCGGTGACGCTGCGCACCGACCGCGACGGGCACGGCGGCTTGACCGGCACGGTCCCAATACACGTTGCCGCACTGGATAATCCAAGCGATGCGCAAGTCGTCGACGTGCCGTTCGTCGCGTCGCTGATTCGGCCGCTTAACACCACCAACTTCGTGCTGGTGCTGATCGCCGCCCTGCTGCTGGGTCCGGGCATTCCGCTCGCGCTGCTGTATGCGTCGAAGTGGTGGGTCAGCAAGATCCCCGACACCCCGATGCTGGCCGAGCGGATCCCCGTCGAGGTCAGCAATGACGTGGTGCTGCGCGACGGCGAGCCGTTCGCGATGGTCGACACCGACCTGATCCATCCGGTGCCGGGGCTGGCCGGGGGAGCGCGCAAGGTGACGGTGCAAGGTGTGACGCTGACCTCGACGATCGGCCGCAGCCCGTTCGGAGCGGGCTATGTGACCGTCGACTCCGACGGTCTGGTCAGCACGGGCTCGGAGCTGCCCGCAACAGATCGCAGCGGACTTCGCGCGGTGCTGCCGCTGGCGGTGCACAACAAGTGGGTGGTGCTGCACGATCCCGGCGGACCCGCGAACATCGCGGAGGTGCTGCTGCTGGTAGGCGGGCGAACCGACACCGCGACACGCGAACGACTCTACGAAGACGTCGGTCGCCGATTGCCCGAGCTGCTGAACGGATTGCGGTTGCGGGCGGTTCAGGCGGGCCTGGTCTCGACGAACGGCGAAGCAGGCCAAGGTGTTTCACCGTTCGGCGAGGGCAGGCCGGGTGTGCCGCTGGCGCGGGATCCATTCGAAACCACCGGGCCCGCGCAGCGTCCAGGGCGCTATGACCCAGATCCGTACGACCCCTTCCGGGAAGGAAACTGAATGCGACGATTCCTTGTAGTGGGATGCGGTGGTTCCGGCGGCGCCACGTTGGCGTTCATCATGGACCAGCTGCGCTCCGAACTGCACGCCGCGGGTATCGACAAGCTGTTGTCCGGTTGGCAATTCGTTCAGATCGACGTGCCAAGCGCACCCGAGACCGGCCCCGAGGGACTGGCCAACGTCCCCGAGCAGGGCGGCACCTACATCGGGTGCGGACCGCAGGGCAGCAGCTACGCGATCCTCGACGCGGCGGTGTCGCAGCGGTTGGGCGCCGAGTCCGCACTGGACACCGTCGCCACCTGGGCGCCACGCAGTCCGGAGGAGGTGGCCATCCCGATCTCGGCCGGCGCAGGCCAGTACCGCGCGATCGGGCGAATGATCACGCTCAGCAAGGTCACCGAGATCCACAACCGCCTGCAAGCGGCGTGGGATGCGCTGTTCCGCGTTGAGACGATCTCGGAGATGTCCACCGCCGATGTGCCCGGCATGGGAAGTTTCGACCCGAACGAACCGCCCCTGGTTCTGGTGGTGTCGTCGATGGCCGGCGGCGCGGGCGCGTCGATGGCGCTGGATGTGTGCCGGCTACTGACCCTGGTGTCGGGATTAGACCCCAAACTGATGGGCGTCTTCATGGTGACCCCCGACATCTTCGATTCGTTACCGCAGAGCTCCATCATTGGGGTACGGGCGAATTCGCTTGCCATGCTGGGTGAGATCGTGGCCAGCCAGGCCGGCTCGGCGCGCGAACATGACGTGCGCATCATGCGGGCGCTGGGCCAGCATCACGGCGAGGGCGAGCCGATCCCGTTCGCGCGGGTGTTTCCGGTGGGCCGCTTCATCGGCGCGGACCGCACACTGTTCGGAGACGGGTCGCAGTGGGCCGTCTACCGTGGCCTGGCACGCGGGCTGGCCGGGCTGATGATGAGCGGCGCGGCCAGTGACCAGTTCGTCTCGTACGACCTGGGCAACACCGCTTCGCCCGAAGGCGACAGGGACCTGCTGGGCTGGGGCATCTCGGCGTGGGATGTATTGCCTTGGGGCACTTACGGTTTTGCCAGCCTCAGTATGGGCCGCGACCGCTACGCCGAGTACGCCGCGCAGCGGCTGGCCCGCAGTTGCGTGGACAAGCTGCTGTTCGGGCACCTGCAGACGGGCAACCCGGCGTCCAGCACCGAGCAACTCGATTCACTGCTGGGCAGCCAGTGGCAGGCGCATTGCGGCGAGCTCGGACTACCGCCGAATCCGGGCGACGAGCAAACCAGGGTGGGCATCCTTGGCCGCTGGATCGGCTCGGACGCCTTCGCTGCCGAGGCGGTGGCCACCACCGTCAACGGGCTCATCGACCGCCAGCTGCGCGGGTACCTGCCCAACCCCGAGGGCATGACCGCCGAGCAGTGGGTGCCGATCTTCCGCCAGTCCGTGCTGAACCGGCGCAGTGAGCTGTTGCGCGCCTGCGCCGACGCGGCGTACACCATGGCGTTCAGCTGGCACCTCGAGTTCGCCGGCCGCCTAGAAGAGATGGTGGGCAACGCAATTGCCACGTTGGGCCTGCCCTACGCGCGGGAGTTGGTCGATCGGCTGCGTCGCCACATCGACGACGTGCTGGCGCCCGGGGTGGCGCAGCTGGGGACGATGGGGCCGTCGGACATCGTGGCGGTGCCGGCGCAGGTGGATGCGGCGTTGCGCTCGCTGCGCGGGGTGATGTCCAACGCCGATCAGGTCCTGGCCACCGCGCTGGACGGGTTCCGCACCAATGTGCGGCGTCAATTGTTCGCCGACGCGGCCGCGCGGATCGGCGATGTGATGCGGGCGATGGGCGCGGAGATGTTGGCGCCGTTACGCGAAGCGCTCGGCGAGGCCATGGTGCTGCTGGAGAAGGCCCGCGCAGAGCCGCCCACCGATGTCGGCCTTGCCCGACTTTCCACCGATCAGTACGCGGCGTGGCCGGCCGACGCCGACGAACTTGTGCCGGCCCGCTTCGCCGAAGCCAACAACGAGGTGCTGCTGATCAGTTCGTCAGCGTTCAAGGGCCGTTACGAGATTGATCTGCCCAAGGCGGTCGGCGGCGCCAACGCGATGGTGCCGCTGCGCACTGCGATCGACGACGCCACCACCCAGGTGATTCTGGGACACTGGCGGACCACGGGCGGGGTGTCGGCACCGGGAGGTCTCATCGAACGCACCGCGACATGGGTGACGCGCGCATTGGGCACGGACCCCGAGACGCGTCGGTCGCGAGTGCCGTCGATGGCGCAGTTCGATGTGCACACCCGCTCAGCGGAGCTGTTGGCGCGGGCGCGACTCTACGTAAGCCGGCCGGGGGAGGCGTTCGAGGAGTTCTGCAAGGTGTCGCTGCGCGACTTCGTGCAGGGTGCGGGCGCCGCAGAATCGGAGTTGGCCACGCGCCGGCGGGATATCACCACGAAATTCGCCGAGGCGCTGTCCCTGGCGCGCCCGTTGGCCAGCGTCAATGACGAAGCGCTGCAACGGGTGCATCCGGGGCAGCAGACGGAATATCGCTACAAGTTCTCCGAGGTGCCCTTCGCCGGCCAGCCGGTTGCCGAGGCGCTGTTCGAAGTGCTGCGCAACAACCCCCGTATTGACCAGGCCACCAAGGACAACTACCACCGATCGTTGTCGGATGAGGACAGCGTGACCCGGGTGGACATCTTCGGGTCCTACCCCAACTATTCGCCGCTGGCGTTCGACTCGGTGCTCAAACCCGCTGCTGCGCAGTGGGCCCAGATCGCCGGGCCGGGGCGCGGTACGTTCTGGCGCTACCGTCGCGCGCGCCCGTTGCAGGCATCCCTGCCGATGACCGATGACGAGCGTCGGGCGATGACCGCGGGGTGGTTCCTGGGACAGATAGTCGGCCGGATTCAGATTCCGCAGTCGCCCTACACCGAAGCGGTCCGCATCTATGATGCCGATGCCGGGCAGTGGCTGAATTTCCCCAACCCGCTGCTGACACCGCCGTCGGCGTTCATCGCCACCTATGACTGGCTGCCGGCGGTGCTGGAGAGCATCCTGTTGGCGATCGCACAAAGCCACGAGCCGCCCGTCATGCGCTCGCTGCGACCCTATGGCGTGCTGCGCGCGCTCTATGACTCGCATTCGCAGGACCCAGCCAGCGGCATCGTCGAGTTGTCGGCGCGAGACGTGCTGCGCGACTTTTTGATCAGCGGTGCCGGCGCGCCGGGCATGGCGCCACGGCTGGAGGCGATCGCCGCGGCGCAGACGCCCGTGGAGCGCGCCACCGCCGCCGTGGAGTGGCTGAGCAACGTGCGCGACGTCGCCGCGCAGTACCTGCCCGCGGATATGCCGGGTGCGACGCCCGGCGGAGTGTTCACCTCGATCCCGACACGCTCGACCGCGTCGAAAACGCCGGTCTTCCGTGACCTCGCCCCCGATGTGTTCTGGGCGACCGAAGCCCTGATCCGGTTGGTGCAACGCGAGGCCGCGGCGCTGGCCCCGGACAGGGCGACCGCCGGGGCAGGCGTTCTCGATGATGCTGGGCCCGTGGTGATTCCGGAGGGCGGAACATTCTGACGATGTCGATGCCAACCACTTCACGGCGGGCGCTCACGGTGCTGGTCGTGCCGCGGGCGCACACCGACGAAATCGTCGCCGTCTTGACGGACTACTCCGCCGTCGGGCTGCTCACCGCGTTCGCCTGGGTGGAGGCCGCCGACGTCGGCGGCGCGTCCACCCCGGCCACCGTGGTACGCGACGGACGCTCGGAGCCGGTGGTGTTGCAACAGTTGCTGACCACCGAGCGGTACGACCGGATTCGGGTGGCGGTGTTGGTGCCCATCGAGGCGTCTCCGGCCGAGCGGGTGCCGTTGGTATCCGAACAGGCAGTCGAGCAGATTGTGCGTAGCAGCTCTATGGGTGCGCGCATCAGCCTCCTGCGTGTGCTGCTGACGCGGGGGGACGCCGCGGCGGCGGCACCGGATTCGACCCTGGTGCTGGAGGGCTGGCACAACCTTCTTGTCGCCCCGGAGGATTCGGCGGCTCCGGGTCTGGGGGCAGTGCCGTGGGGCCCGATGACCGATCCGCTCGATTTCGCGCAGCACAGCGCACCGGTGATCGCCGCAATCGCCGGGCTGTGGGCAGGGCTGGAGCAGACGCCGTTCGACACTGTGGGGATCCTGCCGGGGCAGACGGTGCGTGCGGTGCGGGCCTTCTACCGTCGACTGGACACGACAGAAGTCGAGGAGCGCCTGCGCAGCGAGCTGTTCGATCCGGCGGGCCGCCTTCCGCTACCCCGCGGGGGTCAGGTGCCCGTCGTCTACGTGGAGGATGTTGCGGCGGCCACGCAGTCGATGGCCAGGGCGCTGTGGACCGAGCACCGCGACGTGCTGCGCGGACCGCGACTTTCCCCCGGAGACGTTCGCGCCGAGGCGATCTCGATCTGGGCGGCATTGCGGATGTTCTTCAAGTTCATGGGTGCCGCGCTGCGCCGGGCGCCGGGGGCCTGGTGGTCGGCGGTAACGGGTTCGGTGTCCTCGGTGCTGGCCGCCACGGTGCAGGGCACGGTGTTCGGCGGCAAGGATTCCGCGTTCGCGGTGTTGACCAACACCGAGGCGGCCAACTGGCAAGACGTGGGCCGCAGCGCCGACACGCTGACCACCGCGTTGGGCGGAGCGCCGCAACCGGAACATCTCGCGCAACAGGACCTCAGCGCATTGTGGATGGATTTCGTCAACGGTGCGCTGACCCTGGCCGACGGGGGCCGTCGCGCCGCGGGGCTGGAGCCGGTCCAAGTGGGTTCCGGGGTCGGGGTGGTCGCCAACGCCGCCGACGTGGTTCCCGGCGAAGCCGAACGGTTTTCGGCAATTCCGACGTCGCTTTCCGCGGTCATCGGGATCAGCTCAGTCGAGCCGGTCGACGTGCTGGGCGCGGTCAGCCTGCGGGAACGGCTGCAACGGGCCTATTCCGATCCCGCGGCCGGGGTGGAGGCGCGCACCGCTGGCACCGAGCTGGAAGGCTGGCAACAGGTTGCGGCGAGAAGCTATGGGTGGCAGGTGAGTTCCATCTTGGCTGACTTTCTGCACCAGGCCCGCGGCGAGGTGGCACAGCTGGTGGACCAGATTCAGCAGGCCACCAACCGGGTGTCGGCCGACGAGCGGCTGCAGGCGCGCCAGCGAGCGGTCAGCGTCATCCTCAAGACGTTCTTCTGGGCGCTGCTGCTAGTGCTCGTCGTCCTCGCCGGGATCGCCGCCCTGGGTTGGGTGCGCTGGCCGTTCGCGCTCTGGACGGGTGGGGTGATGCTCGGCTTATACATCGTGGTGTCGCTGGCGTTGTTCCTGCTCGCACAGCGAGACCTGTTCGCAGAGATGAACTTACGTCAGTCCCAGATGGGTGAGCTGGAGGCGATGCAGGCCAACCTGCGCACCGCGCTGCAGGATGTCAGCCGGCTCTCCACCGCCTATGGGCAGCTGCTGTCGTGGTGCCGCGTGCTGGGAGTGGTACTGCGGGCCCCGTTCGGACCGGCGCCGATGGCCCGACCCTCACCGGGTCAGCTCTTCGACGGCCTGCCCCGCTCGACCCAACTGGGTGTCGCCGACCCGGGTCAGCAGCAGGCCGGTGACGCGGTGCATGCGATTCAGCGGCGTTTGTACGCGTTGGGCTGGATGACCCAGCCGTGGCAGGACATGGTCAACGAGGTGGCCGCCCGGCTGCGTGAGGAACCCGCCATGTTGTTCCGGATGCCTGGCATCGGCACGCAGTCCGGGCTGGATCACTGGTCCTATGCCGTGGCGTCGGGCCGGGTGCAACTCACCGGTGCCGACGCGCTGTGGAACCGGGTCGAGCAGATGTTCGCCGAAGAGCACAGTCAGGTCGCCGACGCACTCTCCGGCACGGTGCTGGTCCCCGGTCTGGGCGGGCATGTTGCGGCGCGGGAGTTCGGTGCCGCCGTCACCGAGCACCGACCAGGGCGGGCTGCCCCGTTCGACGCGTCGCTGTTCACCCATGCCGCGACGACGGCGGGGCGCTCGGCGGTGGCGATCGACGAGGCCGCGGTCGCGCGCGGCGGACTGGGTTATCGCGCGGTGGTGGTGCAGGCCAGTGACGGGTTGCCGCCGTACGACTTTGAGGTCTTCGAGCCCCGCGTCAGCGTCACATCCCGCGGCGATGACGACGTGACGTTGTTCAGCGAAAGCGACCGCCGCGACGTGCCGCCCCGTCAGGACATGGTGTTCTAGCGATGTCGGATCCGCACCACATCGACGCGGCCGACGATCCTCGGCTGGCGGCGCTGATGGCGTGGCGCCAGCAGCTCATCGACTCCGGTGCGGTGTCGCGCAACGCCTTCAAGGAAGCCCACCTGCGCCTGGTGTTGCGCTCGGGCCGCGCCGACGTCGCGCAGATCCGGGCCATGCTGCCCGGTTCGGTGGCCGAGCACGCCGAGGACATGGCTCGGCTGCTTGCCGAGTTGGGAACCCAAAACCGCGCGGGCCAACCAGGCAGTGCGGTAAGCCGGCACCGGGCGAGGGCCGAGGAAGCGCGGGTCGACGTTGTCGCCGACGAAATCGAGCTCCGTGCTGACGATTTCGCTGCGTTTGCCTTTGGTGAGCAGCCGGGCGAGGTGCACACGATCGGCCTGCGGCGACGCCTGCCCGACGAAGACATGGTTGGCACCCTCGAGTTGACGTGGCCGCCGTATCGGCCGCCCGATGGCGGGGCTGAAACCGTCGTCATCTACCGCGTGGTCAGCGAGGAGGACGATCCACCGTATTCGCCGGATCGGGCACATCTGGTCGCCGGCACCACCCGCGCCTCGGCCACCGACGAACGGCCGCCGGATGCGGCGGTGCGCCACTACCAGGTGTGGGTCAACACCGGGCCCACCCTGGACCAGGCGGTCGCCGCTCAACCCGTCAAACACGCCGAGGCCGTGTTGGTAAACGCGGTGCGAGATTTCTCCATTCGCGAGGACAGCGGGCAGGTCATCGGCCAGTGGAACGTACCGTCAGCGGTGAGCGAGGTGTTCATCTACCGCATGCCCGCCGAGGAGGCCGGTCGCGAAGGACTGCAGCATCGCATTCTGACAGGCAGCGACAACCGCGAAGGGTTCGTTGACGCGGAGGCGCTGCGCGGGCAGCGATACGTCTACCGGGTGCGCTGCGCGGTCACCCTCGACGGCGTCATGCGCTTGTCGGAGGCCGCCGAAGCGACCGTTGCGGTGTCCGCGGTGCTGGCGCCGGTGGCCGATCTGTCGATGGGTATGCACAGCCCCGATGGATCGAGTTTCGAACTGACGTGGACGCCACCGCCGGCCGGGCGTGTGGTCATCTACCGCAGCCAAACGGCGCCAAGCGCCGGCGGGGATGCCGCCGAGTTGCCCGAAGCGGCGCTTGACCAAATCGGCCTCGGCCCGGAACTGCTTTTGCCCCAGCCGGTTTCGCTGCGCCAGGATGACGGAGACCGGATGCGGGCGGTGATGTCAGGGGTGTCGTGGCCGGGCAGCTGGAGCCGGGCCTACTTCACCCCGGTGACCGTGTTGGGCGGGCGCGCGCTTTTGGGCAAGATTCTGTCGTCGGTACGCACCGGCGTGATCGGCGACGTCGACTTGGCCGAATACGGTCACAAGCAGGTGCTGACCTTCGACTGGCCCGCCGGCGCAGCGGCGGTGGTTGTGCATCTGGCCCCCAAGGGATACGACCCCCGAAACGGGCTGAGCGGCAAGTCATTTGAGATTTCACTGGAGGAATACGAGAAGTACGGCGGAATGCAGTTCTCCAAGCAGGAGCTGCCCGCCGCCGGGTGCTCGCTGCACCTCGCGCCGGTGGCGTTCTCGGCGGGGCGCCGCGTCGTTGGTGCGGTTCGCAGCATCGAGTATGCGGGCATTGTGCGGCTCCAGTACGCGGTGTGGATCGGCCGGGACCCCGACGGCTGGCCCACCCACGCCACCATCGCCTTGCGCTCGCAGTATGACCTTCCCGGCTCACCTGCGTTTGTGTTGGTCAACAACCCGCAGCGCATCCCGCTGTCGATGCACGACGGACAACCCGTCGACGCCGCACCGGTCGACGAACAGGGCCACACCATCGGGGAGACATCGAAAGAACTGCGGTGGTCGGCGCTGACCACGCACGGCGTCGGTGAACTGTGGGCGGCGAATCTGCGTGGACTAGGCGGCTGGATCCGGCTGTTCGTGAACACCCCCTCGCCGGCACGGCTGCGCACCATCGCGCTGCTGGACCCGCCCGTGGAAAATCTGCGGCTTACCGTGGCGGCGCCATGACCACCCGCTACGGTCAACTGGCGTACACGTCGTTCGACAAGCCCGGCTCCGCCGGCGGCTGGCAGATCAAGCAGGTCGGCGGCGCATTGAGCGAAGAGGAAGCGCAAACACTGGTGGCGGGAGTGCGCACGACGTTTGATCCCGTCGACCCGCTGCCTACCTACCCGACACCTGAACAATTCGAGCGGGGCCCGCGGCGGTTGGCCTATCGGCACATCGGCGCCCGCCGCGCCGGTTACTGGCACACCGTGCCGGCCGGGCCTGACAGCACAGGCCGGCCCGGCAACGTATTCGCGCACGCCGTGCTGGACCGAAATGCGGACGCGGCGCCGCTGCATCGGCCGATCCAGTGGTGGCGGTCTCCCCTGTGGGTTTGCCCGTATGGGGCGGCCGCGGTCGCCCAGGCCGTGCTGCCCGAGCGGGCCCCGGAGCCGGCGGCGGCGGTGACCAAGGACAGTGTGGTGGCGTTCGCGCTGGATACCAGCACGTGGCGGCTGGCCACCTTGTTCGGTCTGCTCGACGCGGTCGCCGCCGCGCTTGACGGGGGCGCGCCGGTGGTGCTCGGGGTCGACACGGTGGACGCCGCCGCGCAGTGGATCGGCCTGGTGAGCTTCTTGATGTCGCCGGGCACGGCCGCCCGGCTGAACTTCTCCACCTTCGATCGCGCCGACCAGCTCGGCTTGGCGTTGCAGAGCAAGCAGCACCTGACCGCGGTACCGGTCGCCGACCTGACGAGGGTTCCGGCAGGGGTGGTGGTGATCGATGAGACCGCGACCCTGTCATTGGGCGAGCTGGGGCGAGAGCCACACCGCACCGCGTCCGGACAACCGATTGCGGTGACGCCGTGGTCCGCGATGGCACAGGTGGTGCTGCTCGAGCCGGATTCGGCGCGGGCCGTGCTCGACGACATCGACCGTTTCGCGACACAGATCGAGGACATCGCAGTACCGCCGGCATGGCCGATGGCGATGGCGGTGGCGACCGCCGACGAGTACACCGACGCCCACGCCGAAGCGCGCGGCGTCATCGCGGCGCACACCCCGCGCGGGGCGGCGCCCGGCTCGGCGGTCGACGCCACCATGACCCGGGTCATGAACGCATTGGTCGGCAGCAACACCGCTTATGCCTGGGATGCGGTGCAGCACGCACCCACGGGCCCGGCGTCCGCACACGCCGACCTGACCTACTTGCGCCGCGCCATCAGAGATGACACCTGGTTGAGTCAGCTAGGCCCGATCCCCGTCGGGCCCAGGCGATTTGACCGGACCTCCGCGCTGACGGATCTGCCGGCGGCCGTCGGTTCGGCCCTGGAGCAGGCGCGCGGCGTCGGCCCCGACCGGGTGCTGCGGCTGGTCGACTTCTTAATGCGTGCCGGTCTGGACGATGAACAGCTCTCGGCGGCGCTCAACCGAGATGTGGTGACGTCCCTGTGCGATCCGCAGTCCGGCCCCCGGCTGATCCACCGGCTAGGGCACCGTATCGGCACCGAGGCGCGGCTGGCCCTGGCCGCCGAAGCGCTGAAGGTCACCGGTCACCGCGACGGCTTGACGGAGCTAAGTGACGACGTGCTCGACTGGCTCGCCGAGGGCGTCACCGCGCCTGCCCCCTCCGAGCTGGCGCAGGCTCGCCCGTGGAGTGACGTGTGGAACCGTGCGGCGCTGCGCGGGGCGCGCGCCGAACACCTGGCCGCAGCCGATGCTGCCGATCGCTGCGTCTGGCTGTGGTGGCTGCGGATCTGTGGTTCCCAGCGTTTTGAGCAGATCGCCGCCGCAGGAGTGTGGGAACCCGCCGAACTGTTGGCGGCTGCCGGCGGCGCTCCACCCGGCCTGTCTTCGGTGCCGACCCTGATGGGCGCAGCGGACTCGGCGGCACTGGCGGAGTTGGCCTCTGCGGTGGTGGACGCCAACACGGAGGACACCGCGGTGGCGTGTGCGTACGTGCGGCTGCTCGAACCGCGAATGTGGGTGCGGGAAGGACACATTGAGAGGTACCTGCCCGCCTACAGCCCGCATTTGGACGCCGCGTTAACCGTGCTCGGACCCGACCGGTTGCACCCGGACTTCACTGTGCGCCTGCTGACCTTGGCGGTAGTCGCGGCGATGGCGGGTCAGGCTTATCCGGCTGCTTGTGCCGCACTGGCTGCGGAACCGGCGCCGGCGGCTGCCGCGGTGGCACAGGTGGT
>JAVXWV010000645.1:0-3717 GCA_032230775.1 Mycobacterium sp.
CGATCCGGGTGACCTCCATTTCACCGAGTTGCCCGAGCACCGCCCGGACGCCCTCGGCGGCGGCGCCACCGACCGCCCCCGCGATCACCACCACCTCGGCGCGGTTGAGTTGGCCCTCAACGATTTCGCGCAGTTCGTAGGCTTCGGTGTCGACGATGCCGACGCGGTTCACCTCGGCGCCGGCGTCGCGGCCCGCCGCGGCCAGCGCGTACGAATTCACGTCGTAGACCTGCCCGTTACCCGGTGTTCGGGAAGTGTCGACGAGCTCACCGCCGACGCACATCACCGACAGCCGAGGCCGCGGATGCACCAGCACGCGCTCACGCCCCACCGCGGCGAGCAGGCCCACCTGGGCCGGGCCGATGATCGTGCCCGCGCGCACCGCGACGTCGCCGGGCTGAACATCATCGCCGGTGCGGCGGACGTAGGCGCCCGAGCGCACGCCACGCAGCACGGTCACCCGCGCCTCCCCGCCGTCGGTCCACCGCAACGGCAGCACCGCGTCGGCGAGCGTCGGCATGGGCGCGCCCGTCTGCACGCGCGCGGCCTGGCGCGGCTGCAGCCGGCTGGGTTGGCGGGCGCCTGCCTCGATCGAACCCATCACGGGGAGGCTGACTTCGCGGTTTCCGTCGTCATCAGAATCCGAGCCGTCATCAGATGCCGAGCGGCCGTCCTGAGTACCAACGCCAAGCACATCCACGCTGCGCACGGCGTAACCGTCGATGGCGGCCTGATCGAATCCGGGCAGCGGGCGCTCGGTGACGACCTCCTCGGCGCACATCAATCCCTGCGCTTCCGCGATCGCTACCCTGACCGGGCGTGGCGCCACCGCAGCGGCCGCTACCCTGGCCTGCTGCTCCTCGACAGAACGCACCGCACCCCTATCTAGGCGTCAGGAGCCGTCGTGGCGCGTCAGCAATCGATCAGCCCCAATCGCTCCACCAACCACCGCCGCAGTTCGGGCCCGTAGTCGTCGCGCTTCAATGCAAAGTCAACCGCAGCCTTGAGGTAGCCGCCGGGATTTCCGAGGTCGTGTCGGTCGCCGCGGTGCACGACCACATGCACCGGATGACCCTCAGCGATCAGAAGAGCGATCGCGTCGGTCAGCTGGATCTCGCCACCCGCCCCGCGTTGAACCCGCCTCAGCGCGTCGAAAATCGCGCGGTCGAGGACATAGCGCCCGGCCGCGGCGTACAGCGACGGCGCGTCCTCGGCCTTCGGCTTCTCCACCATGCCCTTGACCCGCATCACGTTCGGATTGTTGGTGTCGGGCACGGTCTCGACGTCGAAAACGCCGTAGGCACTTATCTCGTTTGCGCCCACCTCGATGGCGCACAGCACCGAACCGCCGCGCTTGGCGCGCACCTTCGACATCGTCTCCAGCACACCGGTCGGCAACACGAGGTCATCGGGCAGCAATACCGCGATCGCATCCTCGTCGGGCGAAAGGCTGTCTTCGACGCACCCGACCGCGTGGCCGAGGCCCAGCGGCTTGGCCTGTACCACCGACTCGACCTTGATCAGCGCGGGCGCGCGGCGCACCTTTTCGAGCATCGACGTCTTGCCGCGAGCTTCCAGCGTGCCCTCGAGCACGAGGTCCTCGACGAAGTGGGCGACGACGCCATCCTTGCCTTCCGACGTGACGATGATCAGCCGTTCGGCGCCCGCTTCGGCCGCCTCGGCGGCCACCAGTTCAATGCCGGGCGTGTCGACGACGGGCAGCAATTCCTTCGGCACCGTCTTAGTGGCAGGCAGGAACCGTGTCCCCAACCCAGCGGCCGGGACCACCGCCGTGCGCGGTATCGGCACCAGAGACGGAGTCATCGTTCACACGATAACGGCATCGGGTGCGCTAAACCTCCTAAGGCGACGTTCGGTCGGTTTTGCGGTGTCTGGCAAGCTCCTGTCATCGTGGACGCCGTGGCGGAGCCGACGAAGACCGAACTGCGAGCCGAGATCCTGCTGGCTCGCCGCACGTTGGCGCCGCAACTGCACGACGCCGAAGCCGATGCGCTGTGCGGACACCTGCCTGCGTTCATCGGCGGCGGTCAAACGGTGTGCGCCTATGTGCCCATCCGTTCCGAACCAGGCTCGGTCGAACTGGTCGATTCCATGCTGCGCCGCGGTGTGCGGGTGCTGCTGCCGGTCGTCCGCCACGATGCGGCCGGGCTGCGCGAGCCGCTGCAGTGGGGCGAGTACCGCCCCGGCGGTCTGGTGCAGACGCCGTTCGGGTTGCGCGAGCCCGCCGAGCCCTGGCTGCCGGCCGACGCGATCGCGACCGCCACGGTGGTGCTGGTGCCTGCGCTCGCCGTCGACAGGGCTGGCGTGCGACTGGGGCGCGGTGCCGGGTTCTACGACCGCTCGCTGCCGCTGGCCGCTCCGACGGCGCGGCTGGTGGCGGTCGTCCGCGACGACGAGCTCGTCGACCGGCTGCCCGCCGAACCACACGACGTGCGGATGACGCACGCACTCACACCGAATGGCGGCCTGGTCGCCCTCGGCTAACAGTGGTCCAGCACCGCTGCCATCGCTCGCTTCTCATTGGCCGAAACCCACAGTCGGTAGGCGGCTTTCACCGAAACCTGCCGTGCGACGAACCCGCAACGGAACGCCTGGTTGGGCGGCAGCCACGCATTGGCATCGCGAAAAGCCTTGTCGAAGTTGGCTTTTGCGCTGACGGCAAGCAGGTTGCGCGGATCGTTGGCGAAATCGCGGCGATGCTGGTCGTCCCAGTCTCGAGCACCCTTGTACCAGGCATCCGACAGCGAAACGACGTGATCGATCTGGACCGCCTCGGAGGTCTCAGGGCCGCGGACGAAGGCGATCGACGCACCGGTGTACGGATCGACCAGGACCCCGCTTTGGGCATAGCAAGTGCCCGGCCGCACTGCGAGGTCGGTCAGGTCGCGACGCAGGATGTCGTCGCGGGTGTTGCAGCCGTTGTGGCCGAACTCGACGTTGACGTCGTCGCTCCAGGGTTCACCGAACCGGTACCGGGAGAAGTCGGTCATCCGATCCCATCCCTTGACAGGAAGGCCTGCCAAATGTGCCCTCGCGTCGTCGTAGTCAGTCGTGCCTGCCGGTGGCGCGGCCGAAGGCCTGTCCGGATGGTCCCGCCAGTGCAGCCACAGCGCAACGGCGACGGCGAGCGCAAGCAGACCGATCACAGCGGGAATGACAGCGGGCGGACGGGCGGGAATGATGGAGCCCACATAGCGGTTCTAGCACTTGAGCCGGTAGAGTGCTAAGAAGTTTGACCATCTCGGAGGTGTTTGTGCCTACCTATTCCTACGCATGCACCGAATGCGGCAATCGCTTCGATGAGGTGCAGGCCTTCAGCGATGATGCGCTGACCACCTGCCCCAAGTGCAGCGGTCGGCTCCGCAAGCTCTTCGGCAACGTGGGAGTGGTATTCAAGGGCAGCGGCTTCTACCGCACCGACAGCCGCGAGTCGGCCAAGGCCTCTGCCAAGAGCTCGTCCAACGGCTCCTCGAGCAGCTCGGAGTCCGCCAGCGCCTCGTCGTCGTCTGAGAAGTCGTCGTCTGAGAAGTCGTCGTCCGACAAGTCCAGCTCCACCTCTTCCAACGGTTCGAGCAGCTCAGCGCCCGCCGCAGCGGCATCGAGCTGACCCCCGGGGTTTATCCACAGGCACGGCCCGCGCCCGCACTTTCACAACGGTCTGCCGCCTAGCGTGGCGGCATGGGGGACTCTCTCAAT